>CAZYWR010000315.1:0-6263 GCA_964651185.1 uncultured Polyangiales bacterium | reverse complement strand
GGCGTCAAGCTCAGTTCGGCAGTGCACGGATCTGTCCGCGCCCGGCACGTGGGCCGCTATGCGGAGCGGACGAGCGGCCCGGGCGAGCCCACGGGCGCTGGAGGCGAGGCGACGGCGGCCGGCGCGGCGATCGTGACGTGGTAGTTCGACACGTCGAAGCGGCGGGTCTGCTTGCGGAAGGCGTAGGTCGAGCCCGGCCAGAGCGCCACGATTTTGCCCGAGCTGGTTTGGTACCAACTCTTGCAGCCGCCCGTCGCCCAAACGGTGCGGCCCAGCTTGGCGTGCAGCTGGCGGTTGTAGGCATCCTGCGCCGAGCGCTTGACGTCCAAGCTCGCCACGCCCTGCGCGCGCATCACTGCGAGCGCGCCAGCGATGTACTGGATGTGCGCTTCGATCATCAACACCATCGAGCTGTGCCCGAGTCCGGTGTTCGGCCCGGTGATCACGAACATGTTGGGGAACCCGGCGACGCTCGTCCCGAGGTAGGCTTCGGCGCCATCGCTCCATTGTTGCCGCAGGTCGCGACCGCCTGCGCCGTAGATCGCGAAGGGCGCTTGCGAGAAGTCCCCCACCTGAAAGCCCGTGGCGTACACCACCGCGTCTGCGGCGCGCGCGACGCCATCGCTCGTCACGACGGCGTGCGCGTCCAGGCGCTCGACGGCCGTGGTCACGACCTCGACGTTCGAGCGCGTGAGCGCCGCGTAGTAATCATTCGACATCAGGATGCGCTTGCAGCCGATCGAGTAGTTCGGCGTAAGCTTGGCGCGCAGCGCGGGGTCCGGTACTTGCTCCTGCAGGTAGGCGAGCGCCTGCTGCTGCACGAAATGCCTGATCCGGGGGCTCACGAAGCCGAAGAGGCGGGCCTCGAGCTGCCAGTTGATCTTGGAGCGCACCAGGCGCTGCGTGAACGGCAGGGCCGCGAACAGCTGGCGCTCGAGGGCGCTGAGCGCGCGATCCGGCTTCGGCAAGACCCATGCTGGAGTGCGCTGAAACAGCGTAAGTGCCGCCGCTTTGGGCGCGATCGCGGGGACCACTTGAATGGCGCTCGCGCCGGTCCCGATCACGGCGACGGTCTTCCCTGTCAGATCGAAGTCGCGCGGCCAACGCGCAGTATGAAACGCGCGGCCCTGGTACGTGTCCTGGCCGGGGATCGCGGGCAGGGCAGGTCGGCTCAGGCCGCCTGTACCGAGGATCAAGACCTTCCCGCTGAAGGAGCGGCCGTCTGAAAGCGTAAGGTTCCAGCGCGCGGCTTGCTCGCTCCATTCCGCGCGTACGACCTGACAGCCGAAGCGAATGTGCGGCCGCACACCATAATGGTCGGCGACGTCGTTGAGGTACCCGAGGATCTCCTGCTGCTCGGCGAACATGCGCGACCAGCGTGGATTCTGCATGAAGGAGAACGAATAGAGCAGCGACTGCACATCGCAGGCCGCGCCGGGGTAATGGTTGTCGCGCCAGGTCCCGCCGACGGCGTCCGCCTGCTCGAGGATGATGAAGTCGGTGATTCCCATCGCGCGCAGGCGCACGCCCATGCCGATGCCGGCGAAGCCCGTGCCGATCACCAAGATTTCGTGATTCCTGTCCATACTGCCATCCCGCGACGCCTTCGTGGCTCAGCTGCGCCGCGCGCGGCTTCGAAAAACGTGACGCCGACGCCAAGTTTTCTTAACGAAACATGACGCCGGCGTCAAGTTCTTTTGCGCCGACCCCCAGCGCGGCGATCGGCGGCCGTGTCAGTTGCAAGCGCCAGTCGGCTTCTGATCGAGCGGGCTGATGCACGGCGAGCACAGCTCGCCCATCATGCACACGTCGCGCGGAAGGACACCGCGCGACATGTCCGGCACGATGAACGCCGGCACGCATGCGCCGCTGAGCGCGCCGATCGAAGTGCAATGGGCGAAACACGAGTCCGGCTCCAGCACGCGCTGCTTCGGCGCACATACGGCGCCGGCGCTGCACGAGAGCTGCGGCAGGCTGGCATCCTGTCCGGCGAGGCTCGTCGAGATGCAATACCCGAGGCCATCGGCGCACTGGGAAAAGCCCGCCGGCTGCGACTCGAGAGGCCGATCGCCGCCATTGTGGCATGCGCCCGTGTCTTCCCCCGTGACTGGGTTGTAGCAGGGCACACACAGTAAGCCGCTGCCGCAAGTGCTCTGATCCAGCCCGGACGCCCCGCGCGTCAGGCACTCCGGGATGCAGCGACCCTCGTAATCGGGGCCCGCGTCGCCGTCGTCTATCTTCGCGCGACAGGCCACGGGACGAGCGCCGCCGTCCACCATGCCCGCATCGCTGCTGAGGGGATGAGCGACGCAGCGCAAGTTTTCTCGTGCGTTGCAGTCGCCGAACGAGCTCGCGCCACCGTCGCCGAGCTCCTCGCAGGTGCCGAGGCCGCCACAGCACGCCGCACCCTTTTCGATCGTGCCGCTGGGGAGCGCGGGAGGGAGGCATTGGTAAGCGTTCACCGCGCCGGCGTCGAGCGGTCCGCGCGCGGCGTCCATGCCGCTGTCGAGCGAACGGGCCGCGTCGGCGGCGCCGCCATCGCCACCTCCGTCAGAGTGTCCCCCGTCCAGACCACCATCATGAGCGGTCTCGACGTCGTCATCCTGATCGTCGCCGCACGCCGTGAACGTGAGCACGCATCCGGCTAGCCAAGTCAGAGTTCCATGACCTAGACAGTTTCTCATCCAAGACTCCCCGCACCCCGACAGAGCGCTGCATCGGACGGCATTGTGCTTAGAACACGAAGAGCTGTGCGGTGGTCGGAGCAGTCTGTCCCACGAGGCCCAAGGAATGGCCGATACGGTCAAAGCGATGAGGCCCGAGACTCGGAAAAGGGCCGCGAGCTGTCGGAACTGTGGCCGTCTCAGTCAAGAGGACAGCCGGCGCGGCGAGACCGCAAGTGCGCGCTCACCACCAGGGATAAAAAGGCGGCATCGACGAGGCACGGCCTTCGAAGTGCGGGGCGCGCTTCTCGCGAAAGGCGTGCACGCCCTCCTTGCCGTCCGCGCTGCTCGTGTAGAACATCGCGAGCGAGTCGATCCTATGCGCCTCGAGGGGATGCGGTTGGGCGGCGTTGCGATACAAGAGCTGACGCGTCAGCGCGATCGCGACCGGCGAGCGCTGATCGATGATGCGGTGCGCGAGCCGATAGGCCTCGGGCAAGAGCTCGTCCTCCGGTAGTACCGCCTTGACCAGGCCGCCGCGCTTCGCCTCCTGCGCGTCGAACACGTCCGCGGTGTAGGTCCACTCCAGCGCTTGCGAGATGCCCACAATGCGCGGCAAAAACCAGCTGGAGCAGGCCTCGGGCACGATGCCGAGCTTGCCGAACACGAACCCGATGCGCGCTCGCTCGGAGGCCAGCCTGATATCCATGGCCAAGGTCATGGTGGCGCCGATGCCGACCGCGGCGCCGTTGATGGCGGCGATCACCGGTTTCTTACACTCGAAGACGGCGAGCGTGACGCGCCCGCCGGTATCGCGCACACCGTGTAGAATGGCGGGCTCAGAGAGCTTGTCGCGCATGTCGTCGAGCGAGGGGGCGAGCCGCTCGTCCAGCCCGAATACGTTGCCTTGGCTCGATAGGTCCATGCCTGCGCAGAAAGCTCGGCCGCGGCCGGTGACGACGATCGCGCCGACCTGGTCGTCTTCGCTGGCGCGCTCGAAGGCATCGATCAACTCCTCCGCCATCTGCACGGTGAAGGCGTTGAGCTGGTCGGGCCGATCGAGCGTCAGCGTCAGGATCCGCTCGGCAACTTGGTAATCGATGGTCTGATAGTTCTTGGCAGCCTGCATGGCGCGAGTGTAGGCAGCTTCACGCCGTGGCGCGAGGGCCGCGGCCCCCCGCGCGCGAGAGCCGATCGCATCGTCAAACAGCCCTTCGCTCGTCGAGCGAATCAAAGACGTGCTCCACCTCGCCCCTGAGCCGAACGTCCCTTACCCGCGAGCGCAATGCGCGAAAGCCGGAACTTCACTTCCGCACGGGCGACACGAGCCAGGCGCGCAATGCGAGCCAGCTCCGGTGCACGGGCCAGCTCGAATTCGAAAGCCCTCTCCTCATACGCCCCAATGCGTCGACCCGCAGCGCCTTGGAAGGACGTCGGACGCCCGGTGCGCCGTCCTCGGACGCGCCATGGGTGCCCAGAGACAGCAGCTCCTCCTGACATGCTTCACGGATCTTGGCGTCTGGTTCCAAGCGCCGCGCCAGCGCCGCGAGCGCGCTCGAGTCCGTGAGCGAGTGGGCCCACAGCACCGCGAGCAGGCTGCCCTCCAGCAGGGACAGGCGCCGTAAGTGCTCGGCGACTTCGTCGATGTCTTCGAGCGAACAGACCTCAGCCACGGCGGCGACGTCGGTGGCAGCGTGTCGATAGGCCCGGACGACCCCATCTTTGAGAATATATGCGATCAAATGGACCATCAGCCGTGCGTGAGACGGAACGTAGACCTGAGCACCGAACAGAGAGCTATTCGCGTGCGCGTCTGCAAAGAGATACGACGAGGTCACGCGACCGAACCAGGGAGGGAGGGGGCTCGGATGAACGTCCAACCAGAGCGCCTCGTGCATCGCGTGCGAGAGCACGACCGTGCCTCGGTTGCGCTTGCTGCGCTCCACGCGAAATCCGTTGCGGGCGAGGCGTGCGACTCCCGAACCGAGCGTCATCCCGTCCAACAGGATGTCGACATCTTGTAGGGGACGACTCGCTGGGTCGAGGAGACCAGCGGCGCTGAGGAGAACGCCGCGCAGGGGCATCACGCGGGCGCGCGGGCCGAAGGCCTGTACCGCCAAGCGAACGACCTCCTTCGCTTCCGCGTGCCTGTTCTGGGCAAACAGCGTTCTCGCCCAATTCGAAGGGCGAGCGGACTCTACTACGTCGGTCATCGGGTACCCCGCGTGAACATGCTCGTGCGCGCAGAGAATCTAGCACCAACCGGGAACGAGCAATCGAATGTCGATGATCCGAAACCACGGCTCGGTTAGCTGTGCCCGCCAGGGCACGCGCGATCGCTGGGCCGCACCGTCGAGGCGGGAGCGGCGGCTCGGGCGCGCGTCACTCGTAGCTGAGAGCCTCGGGAATCTGCAACTTGCTGGCTGCATCTCGCGCAAGCGCGGCTCAAGTCACGGTGACCGACTTGGCCAAGTTGCGCGGCCGGTCGATCTCGAAGCCTTGCGCGAGCGCCGCGTAATACGCGAACAGCTGGAGCGGCACCACAGTTAAGAGCGGCGAGAGCGCCGGGTGGTGCGGAGGCAGCGGGATCACATGCTCGGCGAGTTCGGCGACCTCGCGATCGTTCCGGTCCGCGATCGCGAGTAAGGTCGCTCCGCGCGCGGCCAGCTCACGCAGGTTGCCGATCATGCGCTCGCGGGTCTCGTCGGGAGGTACGAGCGCCCACACCGGTGTGCCGCGCTCGATGAGCGCCAAAGGCCCGTGCTTCATCGCCGCACCGGAGAGCCCCTCGGCGGGCTGATAGGCGATCTCTTTGAGCTTCAGCGCGCCCTCGGCCGCGACCGGCACGCTGATGCCGCGCCCGACGAACATCGTGAAGCGCGCACCCGCGAAGCGCCGGCCGAGCGCGCGGCATGCGGCTTCATGTTCGAGCATGAGCTGCACTTGTGTGGGCAGCTGCGCGAGGGCGGCCGCCCAGCTGCGGCCCTCGCCCGCGCCCAGATCGCGCATGCGCGCAAAGCCCAGCGCCAGCAGCTCGGTCGCGAGGATCTGCGCGCTCAGCGCTTTGGTCGAGGCGACGCCGATCTCGGGCCCGGCGTGCAAATAGATGCCGAGATCGGTGCGGCGCGAGAGCGAGCTGCCAGCCACGTTTGTGATGCCGCATATCAGCCCGCCGCGCGCGCGGATCTCCGCCAAGGTAAGTAAGGTGTCTGCGGTCTCCCCGCTCTGGGAGATCGCGACGTAGAGCGTGCCTCGCCGCACGATCGGGTTTTGTACGAGCAGCTCGGCGCCGTCCTCGGCCGTGGCGGGCAGACGCGCGTAGCGGTTCATCAGGTATGCGCCGACCTGCGCGCTGTGCAGGCTGCCTCCCGAGGCGAAGAACACGGCGCGCTCTACCTCGAACAGGCGGGCCTGCCAGTCTGTCATGCCGCCGAGCCGCGCTGAGCCCATGCTGAGGTCGAGCCTGCCGCGCAGGGAGCGGTCGAGCGCGCTCGGCTGCTCGTGGATCTCCTTGAGCATGAAGTGCGCGTGCGCCCCTTTTTCGGCCTCCTCCGGCCGATGCAGGATCTTCTCGATGCGCTTTTGGCGATCGCGCAGCTC
>CAZYWR010000314.1:0-4008 GCA_964651185.1 uncultured Polyangiales bacterium | reverse complement strand
GAAGGCATCTCGTCGGTGATCGCCTGCCGCCACGTCTCGGCGAACGCTCGAGGCGAGTTGTGCTCAACGCCCGAAGGCATCTCGTCGGTGATCGCACGGGATCCATTGGCAGTGGCTCCGTGCCAGATGGGTGCTCAACGCCCGAAGGCATCTCGTCGGTGATCGCCGGCTGGACGGCTACGAGAGATTCGCGCAGAAGATGTGCTCAACGCCCGAAGGCATCTCGTCGGTGATCGCAGCCACGGTTTGTTCGTATCTCCTCCCGCGCACTTACAACGGCGTTTTCAAGGTCCCGTATTCTCCTCATGATTTGGAACCGCCTGCGGGACCGCTCGCGCCGAGCGGTCGGCTCCAAGTGACCATGTTTGCTCGTCAATCGCAAACACTCAAGCATATATTCCGATTTCAAAGATCCAGAAACCCCTTGTGTTCCGCTGGCGGAGCTAGCGCTTTGAAGGAAGCTTCAACGCACCATCGGGCACACCCTGATCGTGCGCTTCATTGCAGCTAAATACCTTATACGTGGGTTCTTCCTCCTCCCAGCCGGCAACATGGTTGCGTGAAACCACGTGAGAGGCGCAGGTCGGACACAGGTCTACGATCAGCAGTCTGTCCTCTGGAGCCATGACCTCCGACAGCCGCCATCGCAGTTTCTC
The DNA here is from genome assembly GCA_964651185.1 of uncultured Polyangiales bacterium. Taxonomy (GTDB): domain Bacteria; phylum Myxococcota_A; class Polyangia; order Polyangiales; family DASUME01; genus DASUME01. The sequence continues at coordinate 3,352 of CAZYWR010000314.1, read as the reverse complement.
CACTTCGCGCGCGTCGAGGTGGCAGCGAAAAAGCGAATACTGCACGCTGTGGCCCGCCCCGCGTACGATCTTGAAGACCTTGCGATAGCGCTGCGGATCACGGACGTCGTACGCGACCAAACGCCAGCGCTTGTCGGCGCTCATCGCAGACGGAACCGTGCGAAGAGCCCCCCTTCGCCCATCCATTCCTTCTCCAACAGTCGCACTTCAAGCTCTATCATGCGGGCATAGCTGAGCGAGTAGTCGACCACGTTATGTCGCCACGTATCCTGTTTGCGGCGCTCGATCACGTCGATGATCTTGCGCCGCCCACCATCAGTGAGCACAACGCGTCCCGGCAGCTCCTGAAAGTCGACGTCGGGATCGAACGTGCGTCGATTGACCGCGGCCACCAAAGCCATGTCGACGATGGGAACGCGAAAGATCTCCATGATGTCCAGCGCGAGTGTCTGAGCACTGGTACGCGGACGATGGTAAAAGCTGACTGCAGGATGAAGTCCTACGCTGATAATCGCCTGGACCACCTCGCGATAGAGCATTCCATAGCCGTAGCTCAGCGCGGTATTAAAGCGATCCGTCGAAGGGCGCTTGTTTCGGCCATCTGGCCGGAGCCGAGCGTCGACATCCTCCGAGATCAATGCGGGAAGCTCACCGAAGTAGGCGGCAGCGCCGTTCCCTTCGATGCCGAGCAACGACGCAGTGTTCTCGACCCGGTCCACTTTGCGCAACATCTCCCGCAGTATCGACAGCGCGTGCTCCGTAGATTCCCGCCGTCCGCCCTCCCTCGTTGCACGCAAAAGCCAGCGCAGTTGGCCCTCGAGCTTGGCGCGTACTACTTGCTTGGCCAGCCGAAGCTGCGTTTCTGGATTTGCGAGCGCGGCGAACTGCCGCAACTGGCGCTGGGGACTACTCGCCGACGAAGTGAACGATCCGACCAGCCCTCCCCCTTGTGTCATCCAGTGAACGCCCACGCCTTGATCTGCGCATAAACGCAGGGCTTGCGTGCTCACCTGGGCGAATCCGTGAAGGACCAGCTGGTCCACCTCACCGACCGGCACATGCTCGTCCTTCTTCTCGGCTCGTGACCTCACCACCAGCGCGTCACTTCTGCGGCCCACGCTCGCGCTATTGTCGAGCACGTGCAGCGTCTTGCCCGCTGGATGCTCAGGCAAGAAGCGGATTGGCCGAAATCTCGGGTCCGCCGCCAGACGCGCCTCTTCTGGCAGGCACACCGGAGAAAGGGAGCAGCGCGCACAGAGCCGCTCGTTGCTGGTGATCGGCGGACGTTCGACCGATCCTCTGAGGTTCCGAGCACGTCGTATCGCCCCTCTTACCTCGTCGCGCAGGGCCGCATCTACACGAACCAGAACAGTCACGTGGTCAGCGTGATAGCGAACGCGCGCTTCCTCGACTTCCTGACCGAGTGCCTCCTCCACGAGCATGGCATAGGCGCCCACCTGAATCCGGTCCGTGTTCCACGCATCGCGAGCGCCAGGCGTGCCGCCGGACCGCCCTCGCTTGTGCTCGTAAGGAATCACCTGGCCGCTGCGCCGGCGAATAACATCAACCGTGCCACGCAGACCTAGCGTGTGACTTTCGAAAGTCTGCTTCTCCCAAGAACCATCCTCGCCTTCGTCCCGCGCAAGCTCCGTATGCACCCGCCGCCCGGCAAACACGGCGGCATCTGCGATACGAATGCGCTCCACCTCCTCGAGATAAAAGAGGCGCTCGCAGTACACGAGCGCGTGGAGGGACATGACGGAGAGCAAGTCATCCAAATCAAGCCACCCTTCAGTTCACGACTGACGGTCCGATCATTGTCCAAGCCTCGGCAGGAGGCGTGGTCATGCTATCCAAGGTAGGTGCAAAAAGTTGCGTCGAGGTCCGACTGCTGTCCGAGCGATCGATCTTCACGGTCAGCCGGACCGAGCCAACCTGAGGCGGATCTCCGGACTGCATAGGTACGTACCAACGACACGGAGCTGGCTCTTCTATCAGCCGCGCCTCTTCGAGCAGGAAGTTGTTGTCCCCTGCGAACGGAAGCCCATAGCGTTCTCCTTGCAGCTCCCCATTCAGCCCGAGCCGAATACGGTCAGCGATCTGCCCCTCGGCTCGCACGCCAAGAAAGCAATCAAATCGGACCAACACCTCGCGCTTTGCGGGTGCGATCCAGTACTTGTTTCCTCGTGCGCGAGCCGCCAAGTCGGCTCCTGCGTTGCCCACCGGGTACGTGTGCAGTTGTTGGTAAAGCGTACAACGCTCAGAACCACCCCGCGCTCCGATAGCTATGGATAAGGTCGGAGCGCTCTCGCTTATCACCGTCGTCGCCGCTGCTTCTGAAGCGCGCGTATCAATGGCCGCGAAATTAAGCAGCATGCCCCACGCCGCGCTCGGCGGGACGACCGGACTGGTCGCACGATACACTCCGGCTTGCAACCAACGAAACGCCGCAAAAGGAGCCCGTACATGCACCCAGAGCGTCTCCATTCTTAGAGCTCCCCGAGGCCTAGTTTCGCGGCCTCGATGAGGGCGCGTTGTGGACTCTCATAAAGGTGGGCTCCGGCGCTCTCCAAACGACCGCGTTCGTCCACCGACAGCTTTCGGACGATTTCGCCTCCTAGATAGAACTCGCTCGGAGGTAGATCGTCGGCATGCAGTCGCGAAATCTCTGCGAAGCCGCCCTCGCGATCGAATCCGTAAAGATCGTACCCCGCCGCTAGTCGCTTCGTCAGTCGCACTATCACGCTGCGCGGATTCATCTCGAAATAGCTGCGTGCATGTCCACCAGCCACATCGCTGAGCTCACTCAGCGCCTGAACGAGCTCGAAGGTCCACTCACGAGCGCGTGGGTGCGGTTTGCCATCGTCGCCCTGGGTGCAATCCTGAAGGTTAAGCGCAAAAGGGTACTGAAATGCCGTATATGCCACTTCGCGATGAAGAAGCACAGAGCTAGACGCATTTTTCCAGGGGCTACTGCCCGCGTTCAGTGGCGACTGATGAAAGGTCGCGTCGTAGCGGTACGGCATCAGCGATACCGCAAGATTCATGCGCAAAACACTGTCGCGCTTTGCCCGTTTCCCCTTGTTCTCTTTGATCGCCTTCGGATCCGCCACCATGAAACCAAATAGGAAGTCGTCCGCATATTCGAGTGCATTGGGAAAAGACTTAAACTCAACCGCTAGCTGGTCTTCATCATGGAGGCGGCGACGATTCATAGGAAGACCACGTCGGGTGAGCATCTCCCGCAGCGCATTGCGCATCGACTCCGGGCTGATGATCGGGTACTCGTGATCGCCGCGAGTTATCTTCTGAATCACGGTGCGATTCTCTTCGCTTTCACCGCGGTAGTTCG
>CAZYWR010000313.1:0-4261 GCA_964651185.1 uncultured Polyangiales bacterium | reverse complement strand
TGGTGCTCTCGGCGTTCGGCGAGCTGGCGCCGCGGGTGGACGAGCTCAAGTCGGTGGCATACCTCGGCAAACCGCTCGATCTCCCAGCGCTGTTGCACATCCTCGCAAAGCACTGCTCCGGGTATGGAGACGTCGAGCACGATTGAGGCTGTCAAGCACGAAGTCGCGCGACCACCGCAAGGGTTGACCGATGTTGCCGGGCCCGTGACAGCAAGCCATATCAGCGAGGTGTCAGCTAACGAGACCTAGCGATGAACGCACGCCTAGTGATTGTACTCGCCATCCTCTTCGGAGTTAGGGACGTAGGCCACGCGCAGCATCTCCCTCGAGCCGACAGCGCCTCCGGTCCGCCTGGATATCGCGCGGCCATTACCGCAGGTGTTGAGGAGTACGAAGCCAAAAACTATCTCGAGGCTCGCGAGCAGTTCCGCCACGCGCACGAACTCTACCCGAACGCACGCACTCTGCGAGCGCTGGGCCTGGTCGAGTACGACCTGCGGAACTATCCCGACGCGGTCCGATATCTCGAGCAAGCACTCGCGTCACGGGAACGACCGCTCGATGGCGAGATGCGTATGGAATCCGAAACTTGGCTCGAACGAGCGCGGGCCTACGTCGGCGAGCTACGTCTCAAGCTGGAGCCGACCGGGACGACGGTGCTGCTTGATGGCCACCCGGTCGACGTCCACCCAGCCGAGCAACTCCTTCTGCCCATCGGGGATCACGTCGTTGAGTTCCAGGCAGCAGGATACGCGCCGGAACGACGGAGCGTCGCGATCCAAGGCCGGCATAAGCAGACGATGAGCATAGAACTAGTGGCCCTTAGCCTGGGTGCGCCCCACATCGCGGGGCAGCCGCTCGGAAATGAGCATGAACGGGATCGGCGAGAGCTGTACAAGCGGTGGTGGCCCTGGACGATTCTAGGTGTTGGCGCTGTCGCAGGCGGGATCGCCGCAGCGGTGTTGATGACAAGACACACAGAAACGCGCGAGCGCCCGTTCACGACGGAAAACACGCCTGTCGGATACGGCAACGGTCTGCGCCTCCCGGAGTTCGCGCGATGAGCCCGCTCCCACGGATGTCCACGATCCTGTGGCTTCTGTCCGCCACGGCCACGATCGGTTGCAGCCCCGAGATCAAGTACGTCGATGCACGCACTGAGATCATGTTGCGAATCAGCACCTCGAGCAGAGAACTGGCCGATCGCGCGACATCCATCAGAGTCGCGCTGGCTCGTCACACTGATAAGCTCGGACCGTCGCCCAGTAACGAATGGAGCGCACCATCCGAAACGTTTCTGCCCCAAGCCGCCATAGCGCGATGGCCTATCGACCTTCCGCTTATCCCGCAAAGCCGAGAAGATGAAGCCAGCGAATTCGAGATCGTTGTCGATGCACTCGCGGACGATCAGGTTCTCGCGGAAGCCCGCGCCATCACGACTTTTGAACCCAACGCCAAGCACGTTCTTGAGTTGTCCATCATGACGTGTCCCGCTGTTGGATCCGTCTGCTCCGAAGCAGACTGCCATGGCGAGCAGTGCAAGACGTGCATCTCGGATGGGACCTGCCAGAGCGTGGGGGTTCTCGACCCCACGACGTTGCCCACGCTCTACGGTGGACAAAATACGGCACCGATCGACAGTGGCGTCGTAGCAGCGCAGGATGCCGATTCCACGACCTCGAACTCCAAGCTAGACGCGGAGGTGATGGCTACGTCTTTGAGTCACGACGCCACCGTAGCTTTGAACCCAGATGCTGGCGTAGATGAGCAGGGTCCGCAAATGAATGGTGACTCGGGCGCCGGGATTCCGGAGCCCTTCGATGGTTCAGCCTCAGAATCAGGGGCGAGTGGCGTGACCCCGGATGCTTCGGGCGGGCCCAATGAGGCGGGACCGACTGCGTGCGGTGCAGAGGCAGAGGCGTGCGTCCCTTCGCGTCCTCGTGGCGAGATCATGCAACTGGCGGCAGGCGGAGCGTACACCTGCGTGCGCTATGCTTACGGAGATATCTGGTGTTGGGGCCTGGTGGATAACCGACCCGAGGCCACCTCGACAGCGACCCGCACGCCAATGAGCGTCCCGGGTGCAATGGCCGTCGAGATTGCAGGCGGGAACGGTCAGGTCTGCTTCCGCCGGGAAGACACGTCCGTAGCCTGCTGGGGAAACGGCAATTATGGAGGACTTGGGAATGGGAGCACGATGAGCAGCGACGCACCAATGGATGTGCCTGGGGTTAGTGCGACGGCAGTTTACGGCTGCTTCTGGGATATGTGCGCTCAACTGTCTGACGGCTCGATCGCATGCTGGGGCATGAATAGCGGGAAAGAACTTGGCGGAAGCGAGCAGGAGAACCATCCTGTTCTGTTGGACGGGTTGAGTGGCGTCATGGAGATCGTCGCTGGCGGAGCCTACGCCTGCGCGCGCATCGTGGGCGGTTCCGTCAAGTGTTGGGGGACCTTGGCGGAGCTCAATAGCTGGAATTTGGCGGACTTGACCGATGTCATTGGGATTGCTGGCGGATATGCCTACGCGTGTGCGGTACGGCTCGACGGCACCGTAAGTTGCTGGGGAAACAATCTGTACGGTCAGGTTGGAAGCGCGCCGACGAATAACCAAGGCACGCCGACGGTGGTTGCCGACCTCCGCGACGTGAGCCGCGTTGTCGCCGGTGAAACGCACACGTGTGCGCTCTTGAAAAGTGGCGCGGTGAAGTGCTGGGGGCGAAACAACGTCGGGCAGCTCGGCAATGGATCGACCGACGACAGCGCGATCCCGGTCGCGGTCGCGGGTCTCGAAGACGCTGTCGCGCTCTCGGCTGGTTTTTCGCATGTTTGCGCTCTGCGCGCCAACGGCACCGCGAAGTGCTGGGGGCGAAACAACTTCGGACAGCTTGGCGACGGGACCATCATCGACCGCTCAAGCCCTGTTCAGGTGAACGGCCTGCCCTGAGCTTTCCGTCTGATTGGAAGCCACTCGGCAGCTCACATGCACCCCGGCCCCGCGGCCTGTTGTGTTGACGCAGCCGAAATTGGTGGTGTAATCGTGCTCGGATGATGTATCGACCCGCGGCGCTCTTCGTCGTGGCGGTGCTCCCCCTCGTCGCGGTCGGGTGTGCACGCGCGCCGGCTGCAGATGACAGTACCGCCGATTCCGGCAGCGACACGACCGCCCAGGATGGCTCAAGCGACGCGGGGCCAGTCTTGATCATGAGCGACTCAGGCATGGCGCCCGGCGGGTTCGATGCCGCAGTCGACGCTAGGCCAGCCGCTGACGGGGGGCCTGTGCATGACTCGGGCGAAGCGCGTGACGCAGGAGCGCTCGCTGTGGATGCCGCACTCGATAGCGCAACCCTGCCGGTCGACTCCGGAGTCTCCAGCTCGGAAGATGCGAGCGGCGAAGCGGAGGCCACCACGCCGCTCGACTCCGGAGCTGTCGTCCCAGCAGATGCGGGCGCGGAGTCAGGCAGCAGTGACATCGATGCGGGCTTGGGGTGCGTAGCTGGGACCTATCGCGGCGTATTCGAGGGCATCATCAGCGCGTTCTTTGGGCTCGTACAGATTGAAATCTCGGGAACCATCTCGATCGAGGTCCCCCTCTCGGGGAGCGGCGACATGTTCAGCATCCAGAACGGCAAGATCGATGGCGCAGATCAAGACCACAACCCGATCGCGGCAACGGTGCTCGGAACTGTCAACTGTACGACCGGCAAGATAGAAAATGGTCAGCTCGTGGACGGCACCTACACGCGTCCCGACCTGTTCGGGACAACGACCACTACGATCACCTTCGCTGGAACCGTGGACGGAACGTATTACAATAATCCGCCATCTGCCATTGGCAGATGGCAAGCCGCTGGAAGCGACATGGCGACGGGAAGCGGTACCTGGACCGCGTCGCTCCAACGCTAGTTTCTAAAGCGGAGACCCACTCGCCGCTGCACTTTCCAGACCGCGCTGGCTTGGCCGTTTCCCTTTCGGGGTCTTGATCAGCTCAGCCCACCCACCGCGGGCCGAGCTCGCGCTGCAAGGGCTCCGCGTAGCGCGCGATGCGGCATGCGCCGAGCCCAGGCACCGCCGCGAGGAGCTCGGTATCGAGCCGTGGCAGCTCACTCAGGTCGTGGATGCAGTGGCCCGGGAGCACCACTTGTGGATCGACTCCGCGCGCCTTCGCCTCTCGCGCGCGAAAGCCGCTCAGCAGCTCTCGCCGCAGCTTACGTTTCGCGAGCTCGCGCGCGTCGTAGCCGCCGGCGGGCGCGAGCTCGTG
>CAZYWR010000312.1:0-3310 GCA_964651185.1 uncultured Polyangiales bacterium | reverse complement strand
AACCCGCGGCCGACCCGCTTGACGTGCTGATACTCCGGCAACGTCTCGATGAGGTGGTCGGTGATGAAGTCGATTTCCTCGACGAGCTCCTTGGTCGTAATGCGATCGGGGACGCCAACGTCCCTGCGCAAGTCTTGGACGATCGCCTTACGCTCAGAAAGCTTCGCGAGCGGGTGACGGTTGCACGCTCGGCGATGATGCTGCCATGCCCAGGATGAAAAGGTCTTCACTTGTACGCGCGCGCTCGGAACTTCGCGCGCCAGTTCCGCGCGAATGGTCGCCGCGAGCGGCGTATTGTTGCAAAGGAACAAGACGGTGTCGTGGGGAAATGCGGCTGCCAGCAGTCGCGCGCGGTACTTCGCGATCAACGTCTTTCCGGAGCCCGCTACGCCAGTGACGAGACGGACGCGAAACTGTCGCGCCGTCGCGGCTTGTTCAGCAGGAAGGAATGTGCCCAGGTCGACGCTGGCAGCTTCCACCTGCTCAGGTTCCAGATCGATTTGTGCGAAGCGTGCGGCCTGGTCGCGCGGTTTCGGCGTGGCGCGTCGTCCGGACGAGGCGCCGGGGAGCGCGTAGAGTTGAGCCTTCGGCGCTTGCGACGAGCCTGAGGCGTGTTCGGGTTCGTCAGCCAGCAACGAGACGACGCGCACAAGGAGCTCGGGTTCCGCGCAAACGTCGAATCCAAGCCGCTCGTGGAGCAGGCTCTCGAGTTCGGTCACGAGGGGACGCGAGGCACCGGATACGAGCACGAGCGTGGCAGTGGGCGTTGCCAGGCTGAACGTGTTCGCGCCGTCTGATGCCGCTGATATCCGGGTCGGCAACGTCCGCGCGAGAGTCTCTGCCAACGGGCCGATGTCGGCCGCTCTCGTCTCGCCCGAAAGCGCTACAGGAACGAGCCTGAGGGAGCGATTGCGCCGCTCGATGTTCACGACGACCTCCCCGTGTTCGCCGGCTTCCATCCGCCGCACGACGAAGTCGCCGTCTAGCTCGGCCAAGCGAGCCCAGAGCGTGATCTCGCTGCGACGGACGCTCGGGGGGATGAGGCGCGCCATGCTAGAGCGTGACCCGAAAGCACTGTTGGATCATGCTCGCGTACTGGTGAATCCAGGCCTGGACCTTGGGCTCATCGACCTGAGGCAGGCGTTCAGGCTCTGGCCCGATCACAATCAGCTTGGTGCGGGCGCGCGTGATCGAAACGTTCAGGCGTTCGGGCTGAAAGAAGAAGCTCGAGATCGCGCCGAGGTAGGCCTGGTCGCCAGCCGCGAGCGTCAGGATGATGAGCTCGCGCTCTTGCCCCTGCATGCGTTCGACGGTGTCCGCAACGACGAGCTTGGCATGTTCATGTCCAAACCTGCGTGCGAGCTCGCGGCGCACGGCCCGGCCTTGCGCGCGGAACGGCGTGACCACGGCCATCTCATCGAGGGCGAGACCGGAGGCATGCGCGGTCTCGCAAAGATCCCCCACGAGTTGTGCGTCACGATCATTGCGAGCACGGGCGCGGATGTCCAAGGTCGGGACGAACACGGCGCTGTGCTCCGGCGACAAAAGCGCCTCGAAGCGAGCAGGTGCGCGCTCCAAGGTAAAGCTGCGCGAGGCCGCCCGCTCTACGGACTGAAGCGCTCCCTGATAATAGGCGGTGCTCGGCCAGGCCGTCAGCGAGCGGTTCATGCGGTGGGTCTCGTCAAGCGTCACCGCGTGCTCGGCATCGCGAAAGGAGAACTTTCCAAAGACCGAGCCCGCGTCGTCGTCCAGCACCGAGCGAGACAGCAGAACTGGCGGCAGCTGCTTGTCATCGCCGATGAACACGAAGCGCGTGCCGACGCGCATCGCCATCACGGCGAGCGGCACCGTCACCTGGCTGGCCTCGTCGAAGATCACCAACTTGAAATCCTCGTTCTGCAGGCGTTTTCCGCACGTCGCAAACGGCGTCGCACCGACCACGAAGCCACCCCGCGGCGCGTGTTCTGCGCTCCACGCCACGAAATGTTCCGCGCGCATCACCGCGGCGTCCAAGCCTTTGGTCTGCTCGGCCGCCCCGATCTTGACTGCCGGTACGCCGCGGGCCGCGATCTTGTTCAGGGCGTTGTTGATCGCCATGTGGGTATGCGAGGTCACGAGCACGCGCTCGTTCTGCTCGACCGCGAGCTGGGCGATGAGAGAGAGCACCCTCGTCTTGCCTGTACCGGGTGGACCTTGGATGCAGGCTACGTCCTCGGCCCCGTGGCCGAGGCTGACCGCTTCTTGCTGTCTCTTGTTCAAGCCGTCTTCGACGGCTGCTCTCATGCTGCGTGCAGTACGTGCGCCGTCGAATCGGACCACCGTCTCCCCGCGCAAGAGCGGTAAGATCCGGTTGCGCTTGCGTTGATCCCGGTCGATCTCCTTGAACGCGTGCTCGTAGTAGTCGGTCAGGTCGAGATAATCAGCGTCGGCGAAACACGCGCCGCCCGCATAGCCGTCAAACAGCGCCCGCGCGGACTGCACCTCCAACAGCCAGCGCTCGCCCTCGTCGCTGCGCAGCTTCGCGCGCCGCATCAGCGGATTGACTTCGGGATCCTCCGCGTAGAGCACCAGCATGTCGCCTTCGCGGAAGCGTGACTCGTTGTCGTCGAGATACGCCCAGGCCTGCCGGCTGTCCTCTGTGCGCTCGAGCCGTCGAAAGCGCTGCGTCAGGCCCTCCTCCAGCTTCTGGCGGAGCGGCGTACGCCAGCGCGAATGGATCTGCTCCTTCATCGCGTCGCGCTCTCTGCGGATGAGTTCGGTGAGCTCCTCCAGCATGCGTCCCCCGATGACCGTCCCGATGTCGTAACGCTTCAGCGCGTCGGGCGGCTACATCTTTGAACGGCGGTGGCTCGCCGGCAACTGGGCGCGGAAGACGAACGCGCAGCCGTGGAAAGGGGATTGCTCCCGGGGCCCCGGTGTCGAGGCGCGCGTTACTCGAGCCTTGCGTCAGGAACAGCGCGCTCGGCTCGTGCGCTTTACGCACTCGCGATGAGGGAGGCCAGCATCAGCCGAGCTCGCTCCAGGCCGCGAGCAAGGCGTCGGTCACGAGCCGGCCGTCTGCATAGACTTCGCGATGGGCGTGGCGCTTTCGCAGGGCCTCGCGCCAGTGGGCGTCGTAGTCGGGCAGGCGCTGGAGCTCGACGAGCTCGTGATCGAACTTGCTGCCCAGCTCTAGGTAGACGTCGAGGTGGTCGAGCTTCGGCTTGGGCAGCCGCCCGGCCTCGTAGTCCCGCCACATCGCGCGATAGAGCTCTTCGAGGCGCCGCACGAGCCCGGGCATGTCGAAGAGCGTGCAGCGTTCGCGACCCTC
>CAZYWR010000311.1:0-3178 GCA_964651185.1 uncultured Polyangiales bacterium | reverse complement strand
TTTCGCGTGCTCGCGGTCGCGACCCGAACGCTCTCGGAGCGGCGGGGCGTATCGACCGCTGACGAACGGGAGCTGACCTTGGTGGGCTTTCTGACGTTTGCCGACCATCTGCTCGACGACGCGGCGGCGTCGATCGCGCGCCTGCGCAGCGACGGCGTCGCGGTGAAGATCTTGACCGGCGACAACGAGCTCGTGAGTCGTTACATTTGCGCGCAGGCCGGCATCGCGAGCGAACGGATCGTGCTCGGGAGCGAGCTCGTCCACATGGACGACCCCGCGCTCATGCAGGTGGTCGAGCAGGCGCAGATCTTCGCGCGCGTCGCGCCGTCGCAGAAGCACCGCATCGTGCGTGCGCTCCGGGCGCGCGGGCACGTGGTGGGTTTCCTCGGCGACGGCATCAACGACGCGCCTTCGTTGCACGGCGCTGACGTGGGCATTTCGGTCGCCGGCGCGGTCGACGTCGCGCGCGAAGCGTCAGACATGATCTTGCTCGAGCGTAAGCTCGACGTGCTGCACGCCGGCATCTTGGCCGGGCGTAGGGCGTCTGGGAACGTGCTCAAGTACCTGTTGATGGGCACGAGCTCGAACTTCGGCAACATGTTCAGCATGGCCGGGGCGGCGCTGTTTCTGCCCTTCTTGCCGATGCTCCCGACTCAGATCCTGCTCAACAACTTTCTCTACGACCTCGCGCAGATCACCATCCCCACCGACAACGTGGACCGCGCCTATCTGCAGGGGCCGCAGCGCTGGGACATTCGCTTGATTCGCTCGTTCATGCTCGCGCTCGGCCCCGTGAGCTCGCTGTTCGACTTCCTGACGTTCTTCGCGCTGCTCCGGCTGTTCCACTTCGGCGAGACGCTCTTCCACACCGGATGGTTCTTGGAGTCGCTGGCGACGCAGCCGCTCGTGCTGTTCGTGATCCGCACCGCCGGCAGGCCCTGGAGCAGCAGACCGAGCGCAGCGTTGATCGCCACGACCTTACTCGTGGTCGCGCTGGGCGCTGTCATCCCGATCACTCCGGCCGCGGCGCCGCTCGGCTTCGCCGCGCTGCCCGATTCGTATTACGGCTTCCTCGCGCTGGTCGTCGGCGTGTACCTTGTCATCGTCGAGCTCGTGAAGGGGAGGTTGATGCGCAGCGCGTTCTCGTTCTTCGCGCCCGGCGGGCGCTCCCGGCGTGAATTAGCCGCCGGCGGCCCTGCGCGGCTGAGACGGTAAGGGTCCACTGGGAGCTCACGTTTCGAGGCTCGTGCGCCGCGAGCATTGCACGTTTGCGTGCGCGGGCTACGCAGCGCGTTCTGGCTCCCCCAGCGCGGGTCCGGCAGGCAGGCGCAACGCGCGCGCCGGGCCGAGTCCGCGCAGCGCCTCGCGAAAGCGCAGGCGGGTGAGCGCGAGCGCCAGGGTCAGCGCCGCACACCAGGCTACGCCCGCGGAAGCGATCGAGAGCGTGCCTCCGAGCGCACCCACGCAGAACGCGAGCGCGAGCGACAGCAGGAGCAAGAGGTCGAAGTTGCTGCGCAGCGACAGCACCGGCCGCCCGAGCGCCATCGCGAGCGGCGTGTAGAGGCCGAGCATGACGCGCATCACGGCGGCGATCACGAGCCAGCGCGTGGCCGATGCCGCGGGCGCGAACGAAGCGTCTTTGAGCAGCTCGAGCAGCCGCGGCGCCCACACGAACACCGCCAGCGCGAGCGGTAAGGCGATGGCGAGCGTCAGCTTCACGGCGTAGTTGAAGCCGGCGCGCAGGTCGCGCGGGGAGCGCGCGAGCTTGCGCAGCGTCGGCGTAGCGCTGCGCGCCACCACTTCGCCGGCGGCCGTGACCGGCTCCATCGCCAGGTCGAAGGCGACCCGGTACAAGCCGAGCGGCGTCAAGCCGAGGAAGGCGCCCACGAACAGGTAGTCGACGTTGCGCGCCCATTGGGCGAGCGCGAGGCTGAGGGCCGACGGCATGCCGAGCGAGAACAGCTCGCGACAACGCTCCTCGTCGACCCTTACTTTCGGGCGCAGGGGTGCGAGCGCGCTCAGCGCGAGCCAAAGCACGAGCGAGTAAGCGATATGCGCGATCACGAGCGACCAAGCTCCCGCGCCGCCCAGGGCCAGACCCACCCGTGCGAGGGCCGAAAGGAAGGTGGCGAGCGCGCCCGCCGCGGCGACCTCGCGCTGGCGCAACGCGCGCGCGAGCCGCTGCTGCGGCACCGTGGCGAGCGCAGCGGGCGCCAGTTTGAGCGCGTTGACCGCGATCAAGCCCGTCACGGACGCCGAGCCGACGGCCCAGCCGCAGACGGGAGCGAGCACGATCACCAGCAAGGTCGTGCACACGCCACCGAACAACGCGAGCCAGTGCGCGGTATCGAGCATCTTTCGGTCGACGCGCCGGACCGTCAACAGCCCGTGCGAAACGCCGAGGTTCGCGAACGGCTCCGCGAAGGTGATGATGGTCCAAGCCAGCGAGGCCTCGCCGATCTGTTCGGGCGAAACGAGGCCGAGCACGGTGAGGATCGCCGCGAGATCCACGACGCGCGCGAACACGCTCGCGGACCCGAGCCAGACGACTCCGCGCATCAAGGTTCTGGGACCAGCTTGCATGGGGATGGTCAACTCGTGCAGAAGGAGACGGCGCGTGCGAGGGACTACGGGCTCAGGGGCGCCGCGCCCCGCGGCGTTGGCGGAGTGCGCTCTGCATGAGCACGAGCTCCCCCACGCTTTCAGGGCCGAGCAGCCCGACGAGACGTCCGTTCTCGAGGACCATGATCGGGGTTCCCGCGCTCTCTCGGAAGCGCGCCAGCGTGGGCTCGAGCAGCTCGTGGGCCGCGGCCGTCGCGAACTCTCGTCGCATGACCTGCGCGACGGGGAGCTCGGATCCGCCCTGTGTCAGGCCTCTGACGAGGTCGGCGCGCGTGAGCACGCCGAGCAAGTGTCCGCCCTCCACGACGGGAAAATCGCGCTGGGTGCCGGCCATCATCAGCTCCACCGCGGTGGTCAGGGGCATGTCCGGGGCGAGCGTCTTGAAGTCTGTCTTCATCGCGACCTGCACGGGAATTCCCGCGAGCGCAGACTTGAATTGTACGAGCGCAGACTCCTGAAGCGCGCCCGCCCACACGAAGAAGGCGATCAAGAGCAGCATCGGATTGGTGAAAAAGCCGAGCACGCCGAAACCGACGGCCATCACCCGGCCGATGCG
>CAZYWR010000310.1:0-1899 GCA_964651185.1 uncultured Polyangiales bacterium | reverse complement strand
TCTCACCAGATTCACGCTGATTTCCGGGCGCGCTCCTTTTTCCTGACATGCGCCCACGATGCGCGGCGCGCGTGGCCATTGCAGACCGGGCGCGCTGCCCGAGGGCTCTCGACAGGAGTTGAATATGTACAAGACACGACTGCTCATCAGCTTGTCCCTCGCGTTCGCTGCAGGTGCTTTCGCGTGCGGAGGCGGCGGCGATGATCTGAACGATTCGCAGGAAAGCTTGGGGCGCAATCACCATGACGGCGGCGCCTCCGCCCGCGATGGCAGCAGCGACCGCGACGATGACAGCGACGAAGACGCCGACGAAGCGGACCGCAGCCGAGACAGCGACGAGACGAGCGACGAGGCAGCGCGCGGCGACGGCGGCAAAGGCCATCCCGCGTCGGACCACGCTGGCGACGCGGGGGGTTGCCGGCGCCGCCTCGGTGGTGGCTTTCCCGGATTCGGCTTCGGCCATGTCGGCAAGGGCGGCTTCGGCGGCTTCCCGGGCTTTGCCGACGGCGGCCTCCTGTTCCCCGGCTCCCTCGACGCAGGCGCCGGCGGCTTCGGGCACACTGGCGCCACCCCGGGGCACGGAAAGTAACGCGCAAGGCGCAAGACACCGCGCTCGAGCTTCAGCGCGCGAGGGTCAGGCCGCGAGGCGCCAGACGAACGCAGCGCCGTCCCACAGGCGAAACGGCCGCTCGCCCGCGCGCTCGAGCGTGAGGCCGTGGCGCTCGCCGAGGCGCGCTGCATCCTCGCCATCGCGCGCGAGATCGCCTCGGTAGGAAAAATTCAGCACGACCAGGCTCCCGCCGCAGGCGAGCACGCGCGCGAGCTCCGCGAACATCACCTCCAGGAGCTCGCCGCCCGCCTGCACGATGTACGGCATGCTGTCGACCGCCAGCACGAGCTCCTGCGAGCGCGCGGCGACGCCGTCTAAGTCGCGGCCATTGCAGGGCGAGATGCGCACGTTATCGAGCCCCGCACAGCGGCGGCGTGCGGCTTTGACCATCTCGGGCGAAAGATCGAGCCCCTCGACGTGAGCGAGGTGCGGCGCGAGCGCCTGCGCGAGCCGGCCGATGCCGCAGCCGAGATCGAGCGCGCGCGATGCTTGCGAGAGGAGCCCGTGCCGGCGCAAGAACGCGACGATCTCCTCGCTCGCGCGCGCCAAGATCTCCGCGCTGCCGAGCGAATAGAGCGCCACGCTGGCCTCCTCTGAATGGGCGACGAGGCGATCGAAAAAGCGTCGGCAAGCGGCGAGCTGCTCGTCGGGGGAGCGCGTGTTTACCTGCTGCTCTTCGCGCGCCATCTCCACGATGCGCGCTGCGCCTGGGCGGTGCTCGGCCAACAGTCGCTGCAGCGCCTCGCCCGCGCAACCCGCGCGTTCCTGGGCGAGCTGGGCGAGCGCCCGCTCGAGCTCGGACAGGTCGCGCGTCGCGAGCAGGGCCTGCATGAGCGCGAGTTCGGGCGAAAGCGCGCCGGCCTCGAGCCGCTCGAGCAGTGCGCGCAAGGACGCAAGCGCCTCGGCGTTCGGGGCGCGCGCAGGCGAGACGCGCGGTGTATTCACGATCGCAGTATGCCCGGCGATCAGCGAGCGCGCCGTCTTCAGCGCGCCGGCGGGTTCTCTTCGCGCATCATCGCCAGCAAATCGGCGACGCCCGGATCGACGCCGAGCTGCTTGAGCAAGGTCGTCGCCTGCCCGCGATGATGCGTTTGATGGTTGAAGAAGTGGCCGATCGCCCACCACGCCGCGTGCCGCTGGGGCTCGCCCGTAGTCGTCTTGTATTCGAGTGCGCGATCGAGGGCCGCTTCGTCGAGGCTGTAGGTCCAGGCCAAAATGTCTTCATCGGTCTGCTCGCGCTCGCGCCGCAGCTGGCCGAAATCGGCGTAGAGCTCCTGCGCGAGCGAGCG
>CAZYWR010000309.1:0-7716 GCA_964651185.1 uncultured Polyangiales bacterium | reverse complement strand
GCGAGCTCGCGGCGAGCGCCGGATCGCCGCGCAGCGCGCCCAGCACGTCGTCGATGCCCGGGCGCTGAATCGGGTCGATCGCCAGCATCCTGGCGCACAGCTCATCCAGGTCGGGCGGCACCGCCGGGTTCAGGCTGGAGGCGCGCGGCGCGGGACGCTGCTGCTTCTGCCGCAGGATGCTCATGACCGGCTCGTCGTCGAACGGCGTGCGCCCGGTCAGCGCCTCGAACAGGCACACGCCGAGCGCGTAGACATCCGCCATCGGCCCGATCGTCTCGCTGGCCGCTTGTTCGGGCGCCATGTAGCGCACCGTGCCGATCACCTCGCCCGACGCGTTCGCGACGGCGTCGATGCTGGTGGCGCCCCCGAAATCGAGCAACACGGCGCGACCGTCAGGTCGCACGCGCACGTTGGACGGCTTGAGATCGCGGTGCAGCACCCCGAAGCCGTGCAGGGCACGCAAGCCCTCCGCCATGCCCGTGAGCGCGTCGCGCAGCCGGCCTTCGTCGAAGGGCGGCGGCCCCTCTGCGCCCGCGGTCAGGCGATCGGGACCGCGCACATAGTCGATGAAGTCGCTGCCCGGCACGAGCTCCATCACGATGAACCAGTCGCCGTCCTGCTCGATGAGTTGCTTCAGTCCGACCAGATTCGGATGGTGGCAATCGGCCAACACCCGAAACTCTTGCTTGAAGCGCACGACGCCGCTGCCGCTCGGGTTGTCGAGGCGTTTGATCGCGACGTGTTGACCCGTGTGCGTGTCCACGGCCTCGTACACGACGCCGAAGCCGCCGCCGCCGAGTCGCGCCACGATCTGGAAGCGCTCCGGAGGCTCTTGAAGCGTCTTGCGCAGCACGGTCTGACCTAGATGTAAGGATGCCTGTCAGCGCGCTTGCTGTCTGCGTAGGACGTAGGAGGTTTCCGCCGCACATGGCGACCGAAAGGCATGGGCGCCGCACCTGTCACCACGGCTTCCTGCATGGCTCGTGCGCCGGCCGCGCTCATGACGGCTGCTCGTCGAGCGCCTCCGTCATGGGCGGACTGGTTTGTGTCCCTTTTCGTATCTCACGCTAAGCGTGACGTGGACCTCCGAGCTCCTATCGTCGAGCACGCGTTCGAGCCAGTCGCATCGCGGTCTTGCGCGTACGCCGTATTCAATGTCGCAGACGATCTGTGTCGTCTTTCCTACGCGCGGGAGAGACTTCGAATAGCGATTCGCGGCGCCGACGGAATATCGGTTTAGAACGAAAATGTCCGACGCGTGGTGATCTCGAAGATTGAGCTCGACGAAGATGCCGCTTACGGCGGTACTCGTCGATGCTGTGAGAGGCCGGAATGCCCTGGCTGTGCACGTAGCGATGAAAGAGCTGCGTCTCAGCCGGGTGGAGCACTGGCGCCGCGGAAAGAGGCAACGCGCTCTCGGCGCCTCGGAGGTATGCGGGCGCGTACTGTTCGAAACTCGCGATCGCTCGTCGTAAAGCAGCAGCTCGCGGTGATGGGTGCATGGGGAAAAACGCATCACCGGGAAAGCGCTCCCCATCGACGATACAAAACTCCCCATCGACGAGACAAAGCTGAAGCGAAAGTATGTCTGCCAGCGAAATGGCGGGTAACTTCGCGCCTTCGTTCTTCCATAATCCTTGCGTCTCGAAAGATGGGGAATCAAGGTACGGGCGATCCATGGCGAGGCAGTGCGTGCATGATCGTCGTTGAGGAGAAGGCATCCAGCACGACGTCTTCCGTGCACTCGACGACCATGGCGAGGCCCAAGCGGACGCACGTGGCGGTGAAGAGCTACCCGTTCCTGTGCGGCGGTTCGGGGCGATCCGCAGCGACCGGCGGAGACCGTGTTCAACTATGAGCGCACGCTTCTACGGGCGTTCACCGAGGTGATGAACAACCTGGCCATGATCAGAAACCAGCAGCAACAGAGCGACCTGCGATCGGAGCAGGTGAACACGTTCATTCAGTCTATCGAGACTTCAACCGCGTCGTTCCAGTCGGATCGGCCTGACTACATGGAAGTCTTGATGACCCGGCGCGGCTCGTTCGACGCGGACATGGACATGATCCAGGCCAAGAACCGGCAAGCGCGCGCGATGGTCCGCGCCTATCGAGCGCCGCAGGGCGGCTGGAGATAGGCCGCGTCGCTCGGCGTGGTGTGCTGGCGTTGCATCCGATGTACGAGTCACGTGCGACAGGAAGGGTTGTTGTTCGGGCGAGGCTCTGCCGAACGCGGCAGGCCACACCGCGGATCGCGGACGCCCGAGAGTGAAAGGTTGGATATGCAAGTTTCGA
This sequence comes from uncultured Polyangiales bacterium, assembly GCA_964651185.1. Classification (GTDB taxonomy): domain Bacteria; phylum Myxococcota_A; class Polyangia; order Polyangiales; family DASUME01; genus DASUME01. The sequence goes on along the minus strand of CAZYWR010000309.1, from coordinate 5,421 downwards.
CCATCCATTTCCTCATTCTGGCGTTGCTCCTCCCCTCTTTCGTTGCCGGCTGCGACACGAGCCAGGCACAGGAACGAGAGCCGCACCAGGAGGAGAGCCACAAGATTGTGGTGACGACCGCCGTCGCGAAGGACGTCGTCACCACAGAGCAGTACGTCTGCCAAATCCACTCGCGACGCCACATCGAGGTCCGTGCCCTCGAGTCGGGCTATCTCGAGCAGGTCCACGTCAAGGAAGGCCAGGCGGTCAGGCAGGGCGATCTGATGTTCAAGATCGTGCCTGTGCTCTACCAGGCCAGCTTAGACACGGAGGCGGCCAGGGCCCAGGTGGCACAAATCAAGTACACGAACACGATGAATCTGACGCAGAAAGCCATCGTCTCGAACCAAGAGCTTGCCATGGCAAAGGCCGAGCTGGCCAACGCCCAGGCCCAGGTCATGCGGGCGCAGGCCGAATTGAACTTCACCACGCTGAAGGCCCCCTTCGATGGCATCGTCGACCGCCAGTACGAGCAGCAGGGCAGCCTCGTGGAAGAGAGGGATATCCTCTCCACCTTGTCCGATAACCAGGTGATGTGGGCTTACTTTAACGTCCCTGAGGCGCAGTACCTCCGATATAGGGCCAGCGCCGATCAAGAGAAGGATCACCTCGAAATCCAACTGCGGCTGGCGAACGGCGCCGTGTTCTCGCAGCCGGGCAAGATCGGCGCGATCGAGGCCGACTTCAACCACAAGACCGGGAACATCGCCTTCCGCGCCGACTTCCCGAACCCGGACGGTTTGCTACGTCATGGTCAGACCGGCACCGTCTTGATCCACCGAAGCTTGCACGACGCCATCGTCATTCCGCAGCGGGCGACCTACGAGATCCTCGCCAAAAAGTACGTTTACGTGGTCGAGCCTGGCGCGGAGCAAGACGCGCGGCATGGCAGCGGACAGCTCGCGAGCGACCGCCACGAACCCGCCGCCGAGCATGGCGGCAAACATCGCGCGGAACACGGAAGGCAGTATGGCGTCGTGCACCAACGCGAAATCGTCATCCAGGACGAAATGGATGACATCTATGTGATCAAGCAGGGGCTCGGCGCGAACGACAAGATCATCTTCGAGGGGATTCGGCAGGTTCGGGACGGCGACAAGGTGGCGTACGAGCTCGCCCCTCCCGACAAGATTCTCAACCACCTCAAGTATCACGCCGAGTAGGAACTGATGTTTACAAGATTTCTGCATCGGCCGGCATTGGCGATCGTCATCTCGCTGCTCGTTTTGTTCATGGGCGGGCTGTCGATCAAGATGCTGCCCATCGCGCAGTTTCCCGACATCGCGCCGCCGACCGTTCGAGTCTCCGTGTCTTACCCCGGCGCCAGCGCCAAGATCTTGGTCGACTCGACGATGGTGATCTTGGAGCAGGCCATCAACGGCGTCCCGTACATGCGGTACATGCAGGGCGCTGCGACAAGCGCCGGCGAAGGGACGATCACCGTCGTATTCGAGCCGGGAACGGACCCCGCGGCCAACGTCATGCAGGTCAACAACCGGGTCCAGGCCGTCAAGAACAATCTCCCTAATATCGTTCAGCGCGAGGGGATCATCGTCATCCAGAACATGACGAGCATGCTGATGTACGTGAACATCTTCAGCACGGACCCGAGCGTCGACCAAAACTTTCTGTACAACTTCTCGACCGTCAACGTCCAGCGCGAGGTCATGCGTACCCCTGGCGTTGGCCAGGCCAACATCCTCGGCAACCGCGCCTACGCCATGCGCGTCGAGTTGGATCTCGACCGCATGCGCGCCTACAGAGTGTCCGCTGAGGAAGTCATGAAAGCGCTCGCCGACCAGAGCATGATCGGCTCCCCGGGCCGACTCGGTCAGGCGACAGGAACGACGTCGCAAACCCTCGAGTACGTGCTGACCTGGATCGGTCGCTACACGACCCCAGAACAATACGGAGACATCATCCTAAGGGCCAATCCGAACGGGGAGGTCCTGCGTCTCAAGGACGTTGCCACCGTCCGTCTGGGCTCTTCGTTCTATGACCTGTACTCGGACCTCAACGGCTACCCTTCTGCAGCCCTCGTCCTCAAGCAAATCCCGGGCTCCAACGCGGCCGACGTCATCAAGGAAGTCAAAGCTAAGCTCGAGCGAATCAAGAAAGAGAAGTTCCCTCCGGGAATGGACTACAAGATCACCTACGACGTGTCCGCTTTCCTGGACGCCTCGATCGAAAAGGTGCTCCACACCCTCTTCGAGGCATTCGTGCTGGTGTCTCTGGTGGTGTTCCTGTTCCTCGGTGACTTTCGCAGTACGTTGATCCCGACCCTGGCAGTTCCCGTGTCGTTGATCGGAAGCTTCTTCCTCATGCGGGCATTCGGCATGTCGATCAACTTGATCACGCTCTTCGCATTGGTGCTGGCGATTGGCGTGGTGGTGGACGACGCGATCGTGGTGGTCGAAGCCGTCCATGAGAAGATGCACTCCAAACACCTCAGTCCTTACAGGGCGACCATGGAGGTGGTGCACGAGATCAGCGGCGCGATCATCGCGATCACCCTCGTGATGACCGCCGTGTTCATCCCCGTGACCTTCGTCCCCGGACCCGTGGGCGTGTTTTACCGCCAGTTCGGCATCACGATGGCCTCGTCGATTATTCTGTCCGGCTTGGTCGCCCTGACGCTCACGCCGGTTCTCTGCGCCATGATTCTGAAGCCGCACGGCCATCACGCGCAGCCGCGCGGTCTCATGGGCTTTGTGAGCCGTCGCATCGGCGAGGTCGCAGGAGACAAGGCCCCTGCCGTGCGCCACGCGGTGAGCGTGCTGCTGGGTATGGGCGTCGCCGTCGGAATCTACTTTGCGCTGCACAATCACGTCGTCCGGGAGTTGGTGAGCGAGCAGATCAAGCTTACGCCGATCAAGATCTACGTGATCACGGCCGCCGCCGCGATCTTGGCCATCTTTTCGTTCCGAGCCTCGCTTTCGGGAGCCGATGGGGGTGAGAAGAAGCGCGGACCGATCGGCCTGTTCGTGCGGCAGTTCGACCGTGCGGTCGAGAAGACGACCGGCGTGTACGCCGCCATCGTGAGGCGGATCATATCCCGACGTCTGCTGACCATGCTCTTCATCGGCGCTGCTTGTTTCGGCATTTTTGCCGTGAACAAAGTGCTTCCGAGCGGCTTCATCCCGCTGGAAGACCAGGGCATGATCTACGGGATTATCCAGACGCCGCCGGGCTCGACGCTCGAGTACACGAACTCCAAGAGCCACGAGCTGGCGGAGGTCTGCAAGGAGCTGGAGGAGGTCACCGCGATCGCGTCGGTCGCCGGCTACGAGGTTCTGACCGAGGGCCGCGGATCCAACGCGGGAACCGTCCTCATCAACTTGAAGCCGTGGTCGGAACGCAAGCGCACCTCGAAGCAGATCATCGAAGAGCTCGAGGAGAGAGGACGCGAGATCGCAAACGTCAAGCTCGAGTTCTTCGAGCCGCCGGCAGTTCCAGGCTTTGGTATGGCCGGCGGGTTCTCGCTGAACTTGCTCGATAAGACGAATAGTAGCGACTACGATCTGCTAGCGGAGCAGACCGACAAGTTCATGAACGCCCTGTCCCAGCGCAAAGAGCTCAAGGGCCTGTTCACCTTCTTCGCCGCCAACTATCCGCAGTACGAGATCATCATCGACAATCAGATCGCCATGCAGAAAGGGGTGTCGATCCGCGACGCGATGACCAATCTCTCCATCGTCGTGGGCAGCACCTGGGAGCAGGGCTTCGTCCGCTTTGGCCAATTCTACAAGGTCTACGTGCAGGCCAAGCCGGAGTTCCGGCGCTTTCCCAAGGATTTCGAGAACCTCTTCGTCGCGAACGACGAGGGAGAGATGGTCCCCTATTCCTCGTTTGCGAAGCTCAAAAAGCGGCAGGGCTTGAACGAGATCACCCGATACAACCTCTACCCGACCGCGCCCATTCAGGGTTCACCCGCGAACGGGTACAGCAGTGGTCAGGCGATCGAGGCGATCAAAGAAGTGGCCGCCGCGACCTTGCCTCGTGGCTTTGGCATCGACTGGCAAGGTCTCGCGTATGATGAATCGCGCGCCGGAAATGCGGCGTTCTACATCTTTCTGATCGTCGTCGTATTCGTGTATCTGGTGTTGGTGGGCCAATACGAGAGCTTCCTCATACCGTTGGGAGTCATCGTCTCGTTGCCCATCGGCGTCTTCGGGTCTTTCCTGCTCCTCAGGGCGATGGGGCTGGCCAACGACGTCTACTGCCAGATAGGTCTGGTCATGCTGGTGGGTCTGCTGGGTAAGAACGCGATTTTGATCATCGAGTTCGCCGTCCAGCGCCGGCGTGAGGGCCTGAGCCTCGTCGAGGCAGGCATCGAAGGTGCGCGCTTGCGTTTCAGGCCGATCATGATGACGTCATTTGCCTTCATCGTCGGGTTGATCCCGTTGATCCGCGCCAACGGCGCCGGGGCGATCGGTAACCGGACGATTGGCTCGACCGGAGTCGGCGGGATGTTGATGGGCACGCTGGCCGGCGTCTTCGTGATACCGGGGCTGTATTACTTGTTTGCGAAGCTTGCCGACAAGCAGTCCCTGATCAAGGATGAACATGACGAGCCGCTCAGCGAGATTCCAGAACACGGCCCGCTCCCTCCAGAACCCGAGGCGGAAGCGTCGTGAAATGGAGGCGTAGGTCGTTCGCCGCCTCCGCGGGATCCTCCGCAGGCCCTCTTCAGCGCCGCTGGCTCATGCGCGTGGCCGCGCCATGGAGCACGCGCTCGCGTACGCGCAGCATGGCGTAGGTGAGGGACGACGCGATAATCAGGGTAAGGATGCTGATGCCGAACGTCAGGAGCCGGGAGCGGAGTGGTCCGAGGTCTCCACGCACGAGCGCGGCCCCGAGCCACACTGGGACGATGGCAACTTGTGAGGCCGTCGCGAGCCCGATCATCTCCCGACGACCCGCGTCGTCCGCGGTCGCTAGGGCGCCTGCCACGCCGATCCCGAATGAGAGCGCGCAGGCCGTCATGGGCTCGCCAAAGTCGGAGAAGATCATCGCGTGATCCGTCAGCGCACCGTTGAGAACGCCGCCGAGCAGCACCATCAGCATCAAAGCAGTGAGCGTCTTCAGGCCCTGCGCGAAGATCGATCCATCCCAACTCTCGATCCCGAGTCCAAGCGCGAGGATGACGGGGAGCACCGGCAGAAACAGCAGCCCTGCCGCCATGTAGAGCAGCTTGCCCGTCATCATGCCGTGGCCGAGGAGTGTCGCGCCGATGAGAGCGCGTCCTAGCGCGCCCGAGGTGACGTGGCTGAATTGCCAGAGATCCTGGTAGACGTCGGGAGACGGCTCGACCAAGGGGGCTGTGATGGCGCGGACCGAGCTGGACGTGACGATCGAACGAAGGGTGCGGGTCGTCAGGAC
>CAZYWR010000308.1:0-2232 GCA_964651185.1 uncultured Polyangiales bacterium | reverse complement strand
AAGACCGGCGAGCGCGCCGAACTTCACGAGCGAGGTGAACGTGCCGCGCGCCGCCGGGGGCCACGCGCGCAGCGCGACGATGCGGTCGACGCCGAGCGCGATCGGCGCGGGCACGCCGAGCTCCGCGTAAGGGACGATGCCGGTCAGCACCAGCGCCACCAACACGTAGAGCACGGTGCACACGCCCAGCGAAACGAGGATGCCGATCGGCAGATCGCGCCCAGGATTGCGCGTCTCTTGCGCGGCGGTCGAGACGGCGTCGAAGCCGATGTACGCGAAGAAGACCACGCCCGCACCCGTGAGCACGCCGCCCTCGCCCCAGCCGAAACGACTCGTGCTGAAGCCGTCGACGGTGACGCTCTTGACGGCGGGTACGAGCGCCGCGATCCCGTTCGCCGCAGGGTTGACGAACAGCAGGTCGCCCGAAATCAGGCTGAACCCGAGCGCGATGAACGACACCACGATCGCGACCTTGATCAGCACGATCAGGTTGTTGACCCAGGCCGCCTCGCGGATACCGCGATAGAGGATGGTGGCGGCGAGGATGGAGACGAAGCTGGCGGGCAGGTTCCAGAGGCCGGCGACTTTGGCGCCCGTCGTGAGCGTGACCTCTTCCCAGGGGCCTTTCGTCAGCCGCACGATCCAGGCGGGAAAATCGATCCCGAGCGACTCGTGCGCGAGCGAATAGGCGTAGCCGGCCCAGGCCGACGACACCGTGACGGCGCCGAACGCGTACTCGAGCACCAGGTCCCAGCCGATGATCCAGGCGATGAGCTCGCCCATGGTCGTGTACGTGTACGCGTAGGCGGAGCCGGCGATCGGCAGCATGGCCGCGAGCTCCGCGTAACAGAAGCCCGCGAACGCGCACAACATGCCGCCGATCATGAAGCTATACACGATGCCCGGTCCCGCGAACTCGGCCGCGGCGTGACCGGTCAGCGTGAAGATGCCTGCGCCGATGATCGCGCCAATGCCGAGCAGTGTGAGATTCAACGCGCCGAGCCGTCGCCGCAGCCCTACCTCCGCGCCGTGCTCGACGTTGGGATCGCCGGCTTCGGCCAGCACGAGCGAGACCGGTTTTTTGACGAATAGATCCATGGGTCCTCGGAAATGCGACGGCGTCGCCGTGGGCCGTTCGGCGGATGCTAAAGGATTTGCCGCGCGGGGTCGAACCTTGAGGAGGTCCGAAAACCGCTAGACCGGCGCGCGAAACCGGCCAGCATGGGGGCATGGACCTCGACCACGACGCCTGTTATCGCGCGATCTGCCTGCGCGACGCGCGCTTCGATGGGCGTTTTTTCACGGGCGTGAAGACCACCGGCATCTATTGCCGGCCGGTCTGTCCGGCGCGCACGCCGCGCTCGGAAAACGTGATCTTCTTCCCCACCGCTGCGGCCGCGCAGGAGGCCGGTTTTCGGCCCTGTCTGCGCTGCCGGCCCGAAACGGCGCCCGACCTCGGCGCTTGGCGTGGCACCTCGAATACGGTGTCGCGGGCGCTCGCATTGATCGAGCTCGGCGCGCTCGATGAAGCGGACGTCGACGCCCTCGCGAGCTGCCTCGGCGTGGGGGAGCGCCAGCTGCGCCGGCTCTTTCGTGAGCAGCTCGGGGCATCGCCGATCGCCGTGGCGCAGACGCGCCGCGTGCTGCTCGCCAAGCAGCTGATCCACGAGACCCGCTTGCCCATGGCCGAGATCGCGTTCGCGGCCGGTTTCGGGAGCATTCGCAGGTTCAACGAGACGTTCCGCACGCTCTACGGTCGCGCGCCGGGCGCGCTGCGGCGCGCGAGCCAGCGCGAAGTCTCGGCGGGTGCGCAGGGCGAAGTGACGCTGCGCCTGCGCTATCATCCGCCCTACGATTGGCCTGCGATGCTCGAGTTTTTGCGCCGGCGCGCGATCCCCGGGCTCGAACGCGTGAGCGAAGACGGGTATGCGCGCGCCATCCAGCTCGCGGGCGCGCAGGGGACCGTGCTGGTGCGTCCGGCCGATGGCAACGCGCTGCGCGCGACCGTGCGCTTTCCCGTGCTCTCGGCGCTGCCGGCGATCATCGCGCGGCTGCGGCGCGTGTTCGATCTGGTCGCGGATCCGCGCGCGATCGCGCGTCACCTCGCGCAAGATCCGGCGCTCGCACCGCTCGTGCGCGCGCGGCCGGGGCTGCGCGTGCCGGGCGCTTGGGACGGCTTCGAGCTGGCGACGCGCGCCGTGCTCGGGCAGCAGATCACGCTCGCCGCCGCGG
>CAZYWR010000307.1:0-3354 GCA_964651185.1 uncultured Polyangiales bacterium | reverse complement strand
TCGCTCTCGCGCTCGTGCGAGAACACCTGCGTGTGCACCGGGCGCATGTGCTTCTCGACTACCACCTTTTGCAGGTAGTCGATGATGCCTCCCGGATGCTCGTAGCTGACGCTGCTGTCGTCGGACAGATCACGGAACGTGACCTTCAAGCCGCGGTGCAAGTAAGACCTGGACTCGAGCCGCTCTTTGACCACGTCCGGGTCGAACTTGAGCGCCTTGCCGAAGATCTGACTATCAGGCCGGAAGTGGGTGTCCGTGCCGCGCCGGCGCGTAGGGCCGACCTCCTTGAGCTTGGTCTGCGGGACGCCCCGCGAGTAGCTCTGGACGTATTCCTTGCCCTCACGCCGCACCGTCACGGTCATGCTTTCAGACAGCGCGTTCACCACCGACGAACCGACGCCGTGCAAGCCGCCCGACACGCTGTAGTTCTTACCTTCGAACTTGCCGCCCGCGTGCAAGGTACAGAGGATGAGCTCGAGCGCGGAGCGCTTGAACTTCGGGTGCATGTCGACCGGGATGCCGCGCCCGTTGTCGGTGACGCGCACGCCGCGGTGATCGGCGTCGAGCACCACCTCGATCTGGCTGGCGTAGCCGTTGATGGCCTCGTCCACCGAGTTGTCGACGATCTCCCAGAGGAGGTGGTGGTAGCCCGACTTGTCCGTCCCGCCGATGTACATGGCCGGGCGCTTGCGGACGGGCTCGAGGCCCTCGAGCACTTCGATATCTTTGGCGGTGTAAGTCGTCATCACCAGTTCCGGGCGCTGGGGCCAGAGCCCCGTTCAGTTCGGCTTTGGACCGCGCGTGGGCGGCTTGACGGGCTCGAGCATGGGCAGCTCCGGCTCCTCGAGCACCGGTCCCACGAGCTTGCCGCGCTTGAACAACGCATGGCCCTTGCCGCCGCGCGAGACCACTTCGTAGCGCTGCGCGCTGACGGCGTAGACGGTGCCCTTTTCGTTTTCGAGCGCGAGCTCTTCGCCCTTCGAGCGCAACACGCGCGCCCCGACGATCACGTCGTCGTCGGCGAGCTTGATCAACATCACGCCCTTGCCCGCTGAGGCGAGCACCGCCACCTCGTCCGCGCGGCAAATCAGGGCGTGGCCGCTCTCGGATGCCGCCGCCACCAGTGCCTTGGCCGGAGCGACGCCGACGTAGATCACCTCGTCGCCCTCGCCGAGCCGCGCGTAGCGGCGGCCCGCGCGCGTCGACGGCTCGCGGTGCGGGCGCAGCGAAAAGCGCAGCACCTGCCCCTGACGCGTGACCGCGATCGCAAAGGGCGGCTCCGGCTCGGCGCCTTCGCTCGGCTCCGCGACCTCGAGCACACGCGGATCGAAGCTCAGCATGCGCACCAGCTTCTCGCCATCGTCGAGCTTGAACAAGGTCTGAACGGGATTGCCGTAGCCGGTCGCCTGCGGAATGTCGACCATGCGACAGACGTAGCAGGAGCCCTGGTTCGAAAAGAACGCGACCGCCGCCTTGGTCGAACCCGCCGCCACGTCGATCACGTGGTCGCCCTCGCGCACGCGGGTCGAGGAGAGATCCTTCACCTCGCGCTGGCGCTTGACCCAGCCCTGCGCGGTCAAGACCGCCACCGCGTCCTCTTCCACGATGAAGTCCTCGGCCTGGAATTCAGGCTCGTCTACGCTCGCGAGCACGCGCGTGCGGCGCTTGTCCGCGTACTCGCTGGCCAGCTCGAACAGCTCGGCGCGGATGAGCTTCCAGCGCTGGGTCGGGCTCTTGAGCAGCTTCTCGAGCCGCTCCGCCTCGCTGCGCTTCTCGTTGAGCTCCTTTTGGATGAGCAGGATCTCCAGCTTGGCCAAACGATAGAGCTTGAGCTCGAGGATCGCGTCGACCTGCTCGGCGTCGAGCCCGAAGCGCTTCATCAGCTTCTGCGCCGCGTCCTGTTTGCCCTCGCTCTTGCGGATGATCGCGATGGTCTCGTCGAGGACGTCGAAGATCTTCTCGAAGGCCTCGAGGATGTGGATGCGCTGGCGTAAGAGCTCGAGGTCGTAGCTCAGGCGCTTCGTCACCACGTCCATGCGGAAGGTGAGGAAGTGCTTGAGGATGCTGATCAGATCGAGGCGCTCGGGCGCGGCCACGTCCCTGCCCTCGACGGGCACCAGACAGGTCAGGTTCACCTGCACGTTCACCGAGAGCGGCGTGTGCTTGTAGAGGTAAGCCATCACGAGCTGCGGGTCGGTGCCCGCCTTGATCTCGCACACGATGCGCGTCTGATCCGTGCTCTCGTCGCGCACGTCGAGCAGCGCCGGCAGCTTCTTCGAGAGGATCACCTCGGCGATCTTCTCGACGATCGTCTTGCGCTCGATCGCGTACGGGATCGAGGTCACCACCAGCGCCGGATTGCCGCGCTTCTTCGGCTCCTCGAGCTTGTACTCGGCGCGCAGCTTGAGCGCGCCCTGGCCCGACTCGTACACCTCGCGCAGCTCGCGCTTGCTCGAGAGCAAGAGCCCGCCGGTAGGGAAATCGGGCCCTTTGATGTATTTCAAGATCTCGGTGAGGGTCGCGTTCGGATCGTCGATCAACGCGATGGTCGCGTCCACGACCTCCTTCAGGTTGTGCGGTGGGATCGACGTCGCCATGCCGACCGCGATGCCTTGGCTGCCGTTGACCAGAATGTTGGGAAAGCGCGCGGGCAGCACGCTCGGCTCAAAAAAGGTGCCGTCGTAGTTCGGGCGAAACGCGACCGTACGCTTGCCGAGCTCGCTCAACAGCTCGCTCGCCAGCTTGGAGAGCCGCGCCTCCGTGTAGCGCATGGCCGCGGCCGAGTCGCCGTCGGCGGAACCGAAGTTGCCGCGCCCGTCCACGAGCGGCGCCGACATCGTGAAGTCCTGCGCCATGCGCACGAGCGCGTCGTAGATCGATTGATCGCCGTGCGGATGAAACTTACCGATCACGTCGCCCACGATGCGCGCGGACTTGACGTACTTGGCGTCGAAGCGCAGGTGCAGCTCGTTATGCATCGTGTACAGGATGCGGCGCTGCACCGGCTTCAAGCCGTCGCGCACGTCCGGCAGCGCGCGCGCGGTGATCACGCTGAGCGCGTAGTTCAGATAGCGGCGCTGCGTCTCCGCGGACAGCGAGGTTTCGATGATGGCGTCCATGGAAGACTCCGGCGGCCCGGGCATCCGTTCGCGGATACGCCGCCTGCACCCACGTTCAGGCGTCGGGCCGTGCCCCGGTGTAGCAGCGGCGCGCGTAAGCGCGCAAGGTTTTGCGGGCCGTGCTCAGGGCGGCGCCGGTTCGGCGGACGCAGCAGGAGCCAGCGCTTTCCGGTGCTTGCGCTGATCCGGACGCTTGAACACGGCGTTCGCCACGTAGCCGAGCAGACCGATCGCG
>CAZYWR010000306.1:0-2143 GCA_964651185.1 uncultured Polyangiales bacterium | reverse complement strand
TTGGTGCGGTCGATGCGCAGGCCGACGCCGGTGAGCCGGTTGACGAGCACGCCGCCGTCGCCGCCGCCGCTGCTGATGTGGTCGATGCTCAGGACATAGGCGTAGTCGATGTCGAGCGGGCCGAATTTGTGCTCCATCTCGGCGGAGAAGTGCCGCTGGCGATGGAAGAAATTCGACATCTGCGAAGTGATGTCGATCGTGGACGCCGGCAGGGCACGAAACTCGCTGACCCGTTCGGTGAAGCCAGGCTGGATGTTGGCGGCCGCGTTCGCCGTGAACGCGTGGAAATCGTAGCGGAGGCGGAAGCGCTCGAAGGCGTCGTTGTAGATGCCATTCAGCGACAGCCGCGTGCTCGGCGAGAGCTGATAGTCCACCTTCAAATTCACGCTCGATTGCTTCCGGTTGTTATAGTTGTCCTCGGTGGTGTAGTCGAAGAGGTAGGCGGGCGTGGCAGAGGTGGTCTGGAAGTTTCGCGTCGTGGAAAAGAAGCCGACGCCCAAGGAAAGCAAGGCGAAGAAGACCGCCGAAAAGAAGGCGATGTAGCGCACGGCATTTCGCCGCCCCCGCGCATCCGTTCGCCGACTCATCGTCGTCCGCGTACCCGTACTCGTCTTCGTCCTCGTAGGGCGTAGTCGTGCGCGTGCGCGAATGCCACAGACCGCGCACGCATCGTACGCCGACTCACCGTCGTCCGCGTACCCGTGTTCGTCCTCGTAGGGCGTAGTCGTGCGCGAATGCCACAGACCGCGCACGACTACGAGCACGAACACGAACGACGTGACGCGTTATGCCTGTGCGATCTGCGTCGTCGGCAGGCTCGCGGGGTGCACGCCTAGCACGGCGAGCGCGGCGCTCCAGCGGCGTTCGGACGCGGTGTCGAAGATCACGCGCGCATCGAGGTCGACCGGGATCCATACGCCCTGCTGCAGCTCGGCTTCGAGCTGTCCCGGGCCCCAACCGGCATAACCTTGCACCAGCATTGCGCGCCCCGAGGCCTTGCCCTGCACAGCATCGAGCAAGAATTGCTTCGAGGCGCTTACGCCCAAGGTGGCGGTGACCATCAGTACGTCCTCGCGCTGCTCGGGTGCGGCGCTCGCCTCGAACACGATCCACCCCGTCTCCGTCGAGACTGGGCCCCCCGACATCACGGGGATGTCGTTGCGCAACGGGATCTCGCTGACGCCGAGCTGCGCGAGCACGTTGCGCATGCTGGTGCCCGCGGGACGATTGACGACGAAGCCCAAGGCGCCTTCGCTCGAATGCTCCACCATCAGCACCACGGTGCCGGCGAAGTTCGGATCGCGCAGGATGGGTGCGGCGACGAGGAAACCTGGTGCGAGGGACGACATACCTCTATGGTGCCAAATCTAGGCGCGCTGCCAAATCAACATTTCCGTAGCGTGCGGCACAGGTGCGCAAACCCAAACGTGCTTACGGTGGCCGCGCAGCCATGGACTCCCACGCGAGCTCCTCGCGCTTGACAGCCGGCCGCGCGTGCGCTCGGTGACGTTACCGCGCCGAAGCGCGGCGTGGCGCGAGCAGGACGTAAAAATATTGGGGCGCGTACTCGAACACGTCGATGGCGGCGTACTCGCGCTGGATGAACGACATGGCCAACACGCGCCGTTCGACGGGATAACCCGCGAACCAACGCACACGGCCGAGCCCATCGATGCGCGGGCGCTCGCGGCTATGGAGCACCACGAGCCCCGGCGCGCGCGCGCGCAGCCACCCGGCGTCGACCTGCTTGTCGAGGTGCCCTCCCCGTGCGTAGGCGAGCACCGGCTCGGTCAAGCCTCCGAGATCGAGGAAGCTCTGCTCGCGACACGCGTAGCCGAGCAGTCCGATGTCCACGGCGGCGACGGGTCCGCGCGCTTCGCAGACGCGCCGCACCAGCGCGGGCGCGCGCACAGCGCGTAACACGCCAGCACGGCGCGCCTCGATCAACTCTGGAACGAGCTCGAAACAGCTGCTCGCGAGCAGACAGCCGAGCAGGCCCCAAGCGAGCGCCGGCCGGCGTACTGAGAGCCGGCTCACGCCGAGCGCGACCGCGAGTACAAGCGTAGGGAGCACCGGTACGAAGAGCCGCCGGCCCGGCATCCAATCTCCGCCCGCGAGCGCAATCGCCACCAGCTGCGCCGCG
>CAZYWR010000305.1:0-11128 GCA_964651185.1 uncultured Polyangiales bacterium | reverse complement strand
ACCACACGCTCACCGACCAGACGTCGATTCTGAAGTTCGTCGAAGACAACTGGCTCGACGGCGAGCGCGTCCAGCCCGGCGGCTCGTTCGACGAGATCGCCGGCCCGATCGACGGCATGTTCGACTTCTGATCGCGCTCGGCTCCGCGTGAGCGACCCTTCCTTTCACGCTCGCGTCACGCGCACTGGCCCCCCAGCGACGCGCCCCAGAGGCCGGGACGACTGATCCCAAATGAGATCGGGCACGGTGGCGCTAAGCGCGCGCAGATCTCAGCGAGTTGCCATCAGCGAGCGAATGCGTTCGCTCGGGAGCCGCGCATGGCCTGCTCAGCGCCAAGGCCAGCGGCGCGCGCCTTTGTTCGCATCCGCGCCCGAGGCGCGGGCCTGTTGGGGCTGCTCGCGGCAGCGACAACGCTCCGCGGGCGGCACGTCCCCGAGCACTTGCTCCACGTGCATGCCACAACCCGCGTAGCTCGGTTTGTGGCATCGCTCGCACTGCACTCTCTTACACATGGCTGCGCTCCTCTGCTTATTCTGCCACCACGACCTCGAACTTGGGCGCGGCAGCGATCGTCTTCTTGACCTTGCAGTTTTCGACCGCCCGCACGACCGCAGCGCGGTACTTCTCAGGAAACCCCGGCGGCAGCGTCAGCACCAGGCGGACGCTGCGCGCCAGGTGGCTGTCGGGATCCGTCTCGACCTGCTGACGCAGGCGCAACCCCTCCGTCGGCAGGCCGCGCGCCTGAAGGAAGCCGAGCACGTAGATGCCGGCGCACGTGGCGATCGACGCGAGAAACAGGTCAAAGGGCGCGGGCGCACTGTTCTCGCCACCGAGCTCAGCGGGTTGGTCGGTCTCGATGCGATGACTCCCTACCTGCGCCGCGACCCGCTTCCCGCCTGGGAATGTGACTTCGATATCCATATTGCTCCCTTCCTATCCGTAAGAGCCGACGAGAGACCGTCAGGATTCGCGGGCTGGCGACGAGACAGCTGCGCCGGTGAGGTCGTCAGCGCATCGCACGCACAGACACCGGCTGCAGCGGCTCGCTCGGCTCGCTCCTGTGTTCGGAAGTGCCAGGTTCCGGAGCCGCGCGGCGGCGGGCGCTGAGCTCGTACAGCACCGGCACCGCGATGCGGCTGATCAACAGCGAAGCGAGCTCGCCCGCCATCAAGGAGAGCGCGAGTCCCTGGAAGATCGGATCGAACAGGATCACGGCCGCGCCGGCCACGACCGCCAACGCCGTCAGCAGCATCGGACGAAAGCGCACCGCGCCCGCGTCGACGACCGCGTCCGCCACGCTCATGCCTTCGCGCATCCGGCTCTCCGCGAAGTCGACCAGGATGATCGAGTTGCGCACCACGATGCCGGCACCCGCCATGAAGCCGATCATCGATGTGGCCGTGAAGAACGCGCCCATGGCGGCGTGCGCCGGCAAGATCCCCACGAGTGAGAACGGGATGGCTGCCATCACGACGAGCGGCACCAAGAACGAGTGGAACCAGCCCACGAGCAGCACGTAGATCAACACCAACACGACCGCGAAGGCCGCGCCGAGATCGCGGAAGACCTCGAGCGTCACCTGCCACTCGCCATCCCACTTGACGGCCGGCGTGAGGTCATTGGGCGGAAGCGACGCGTTGTACACGGCCACCTTGCCGCTGCCGCCGCCGAACTCGACTGCCTTGAGCTTTTCGAGCTCTCTGGTCATCGCGAGCACCGCGTACGCCGAGCTCTCCGCGCCTCCCGCGACGTCGCCCGTCACGTAGATCACAGGCAACAGGTTCTTGTGGTAGATGCTCTGATCGACGAGCCCGTGCTCGACGTGCATGAGCTCCCGCAGAGGCACGAGCTGCCCATTTTGCGCGCGTACGCGCAGCGCCAGCAGCTGATCGGTCGAGGTGCGATCCGTGCGCGGCAGCTCCAGCCTGACGTTCACGTCTTCTGTTTCGCGCGGCAGGTGCAGGAGCCCGAGCGCTCGACCGCCCACGGCGGTCTGCAAGGTCGCCGCGATCGTCTCCTCGGACAGGCCGTGGAGCGCCGCCTTGTCCTTGTCCAGGACGAAACGGTCTTGCGGATGGTCATCTTCGACGTACCAGTCCACATCGACGACGCCGTCGGTCCGCTCGAACATGCGCTTGACGTTTCGCGCGAGCTGGAGCCGCGCCGCGCTATCCGGTCCGTACACCTCTGCGACCAAGGTCTGCAGAACCGGCGGACCAGGGGGGACCTCCGCCACCTCGATGCGCCCGCCGTAGCGCGCAGCGATCGCCGCGAGCGCAGGCCGTATGCGCTTGGCGATGTCGTGGCTCTGCGCTTTGCGCTCGTGCTTCGGCAGCAGGTTGACTTGGATGTCGGCGACGCTCGATCCGCGGCGCATGTAGTAGTGACGCACCAGGCCGTTGAAGTTGAAGGGCGCCGCGATGCCCGCGTAAACCTGGTAGTCCGTCACCTCCGGCTCCTCGCGCGCGCGGGCGGCGAGCGCGCGCGCCGCTTGGGCCGTGCGCTCGAGCGAGCTGCTCTCGGGCATGTTGAGGATGACCTGGAACTCGCTCTTGTTGTCGAACGGCAGCATCTTGACCTTGACCGCCGACATCGGGATCAGCGCGACCGCGCCGGCCAACAGCCCGGCGATGCCGATCAAGAAGCTCCAACGCCACGCGCTGCGCGTGACCAGGCGCCCGACGAACCCGCGGTAAGCGCGCGTGATCCGATCCTCCGGCCCGTGGCCGTGACCATGCGTCGAGAGCTCCGCCGCGCCGTGCGCAGCACGCCGGCGTAAGAGGCGCACGGCAGCCCAGGGCGTGACCATGAACGCGACGATCAGCGAGAACACCATCGCGGCGGTCGCGCCCACCGGGATCGGCCGCATGTACGGCCCCATCAATCCGCCCACGAAGGCCATCGGCAAGATGGCCGCGATCACGGCCAAGGTCGCCAACACCGTCGGATTGCCGACTTCCGCGACCGCCTCGATCGCCACCTTCATCAGCGGGCGCCCGCGGTTTTGGGGCAGATCGCGGTGGCGCACGATGTTCTCGACCACCACGATCGCGTCGTCGACCAAGATGCCGATCGAAAAGATCAGCGCGAACAGCGTGATGCGGTTGAGCGTGTAGCCGATCAAAGAAAAGACCAGCAGCGTGAGCGCGAGCGTCGAAGGAATCGCGACCGCCACGACGGCCGACTCGCGAAAGCCCAGCATGAGCAGGATCAACAGCGCGACGCTCACCACCGCGATGCCCATGTGCAGCAAGAGCTCGTTCGACTTCTCGGCCGCCGTTTCGCCGTAGTGGCGCGTGACCGAGACCGTCACGTCGTGCGGAATGGTCACGCCCTTTTGCGCTTCCACTTGCGAGAGCACGGCGTCTGCAACCTGCACGGCGTTGGTGCCCGGACGTTTGGCGATCGCCAAGGTGACCGCCGCCTGCTCGTCTGCTTGCGCGGAGCGCGCCGCGCCCGCTCCGTACAGCACGTACTGCGCCGGCTCCTCTGCGCCGTCGATGACGACGCCGACGTCGCGCACGTACACCGGGCGGCCGGCGAACACGCCGACCACCGTGCGCTCGATGTCCTCGGCCCGCTCGAAGAACGACCCCGTCTCCACCGCCAAATCGCGATCGCGGGCGGTGATCGATCCGATGCCGACGCGCCGGTTCGCCTGCAAGAGCATGGGCACGACGTCGTTCAGCGCGAGCGAGTGCGCCGTCACGCGAGCGGGATCGAGCTGCACGCGCAAGGTGCGGCGCAGACCGCCGAGCAGCGTCGTCTCCGCGACCTCGGGGACCCGCTTGATCTGGCGCTCGAGCTCCGCGGCCAGCCGGCGCAGCGTCAGGTGATCAGAACGAGCGCTGTGGAGCGTCAGCGCGAGGATGGGCACGTCATCGATCGAGCGCAGCTTGATGAGCGGCAGCGACGCGCCGCTCGGGATGCGATCGTAGTTGGCCTGGAGCTTCTCCGTGAGCTTCACCAACGACCGTTCGATGTCTTCGCCGACGCGAAAGCGCACGACCGCGAGCACATGGCCCGGCTGGCTCGTGCTGTACACGTACTCGACGCCGGGGATCTCCCAGAGCAGGTGCTCGAGCGGAGACGCCAGGCGGCTCTCGATCTCTGTGGCCGTCGCCCCCTCCATCGAGACCATCACGTCGACCATCGGGACCTTGATCTGCGGCTCTTCCTCGCGGGGCAGGAGCACGATCGCCAACAGGCCGAGCAGCACGGAGCTCGCGATCAAGAGCGGCGTGAGCTTGGAGCTCACGAACGCGCGCGCGAGCTGGCCGGCGATGCCGAGTCCTCGTGAGGTGGGGCGCTCGGACGTCATGGCTTTTGCTCCACGGACTGACCGTCCAGCAGACCGGCAGGCTGCGTGATCACCAGTTCTCCCGGCGAGAGACCGGCGAGGATCTCGACGCGACCAGCGCGCGCGCGACCGGCGCGCACGAGCCGCAGGCGCGCCTTGCCGGCGTCGACGACGTACAGGAGCTCGAGCTGTCCGCGGCGCACGAGCGCCTGCGCGGGCACCTCGAGCGCGCGTTCCGTGCCGCGCGCGAGCAGCAAACGAGCGAACATTCCCGTGCGCAGCCCCGCGGTGGGCGGCAAGTCGAGCTTCGCGAGCACGCTGCGGCTCGCCGGATCCGCGGTCGGGCCGAGCTCGCTCACCGTGCCGGTGAGCGTGGCGCCGAGCGCGTCGATGCGGACCGGCAGACTCTGACCGAGCGAGAGCAGATGGGCATCCGCTTCGGGCACGTACGCTTCGAGTCGCAAGGCCCCGGGACTCTCGACCACCAAGAGCGCCCTGCCCGGCTGCGCCAAGTCACCCGGGTTGCAGTCCTTCGTCGTCACCACGCCCGCAAACGGCGCGCGAATCACGAGATAATCGCGCACGGCGTGCGCTTCGCGCAGCGCCGCCTCCGCGACACGGTACGCGGAGATGGCGGCCTCGTGCTGCGCTTCGGGGATCGCCTGACTCGCCTTCAACCGCTCGGCGCGCTGAAGATCGGCCTTGGCGCGCGCAAGTCCGGCCTCGGCCTGCGCCGCTTTGGCTGCGATTTCTCCGGCCGAAAGCCGCACGAGCGGCTGGCCTATGCGCACGCGGTCGCCCACGGCCACGTTGACGGCGCGTACCGTTCCCATCACCGACGCGGCGAGGTAGGCGACGTTGCGCGCACGCACCGTACCCGCGATCTCATCGCCCACCTGTTCCACACTCTCGGCCGCCGCTTCGACCTGGACCTTGGCGGTCGGCAGAACTTCACGATGCGGCGGGTGCGGCGCGGCACAGCTGGCGATCGGGGACAACGCGATGAGCAGAGACAAAAGGCGCTGCGCTCTCATGGCTGCTCCCGACGACAAGCACAGCTTGGGCCGACGTGCTCCGCGCCCCCCTTCGGCCCCTGCGCTGTGCGCACGCCGAGCCGTCGAAAGATCGACTCTGCAGGGCAAAAGCCGGTGAATGCGGACTGCGTGAGGTTGAGGCCGACGAACAGCGCGAGCCAGAGCGCCGGCGCGCCGACGAGGAGAAACAGCGCGAGGCTGGTCAGGAGGATCGCGCCAGCCAGCAGCCGGACAGCACGTTCGATGGTCATGGTCATCTCCGAAATGCCGGAGGTCCGCCGCTTTGGCGGCCTTCCAACCGGTGGGAGCCAGCGACCGCGACGAAGGATTCGGCCGCTTGTGGCCGGAGGGCCCCGAATCGCACGACGGCGCACGAATTCCCGGGCGTACGCAGAGCTTGCGCGAGCCCGTACCGGGGGCTGGCGCGCCCCGGTCGACGCGCCGGCCTACGACCGTGCCCCGTCGACGCGCGGTGCCGAGGGGCGAAAGCCACGATACGATCGCGCCCATGGACCCGATTCTGGAGCGCGCCCGCGCCGGCGAGCAGGGCGCCCTCGAGCAGCTGCTGAACCGGCTCGCGCCTTCGATCTATCGCTTCGCGAGCCGCATGTGCCGCAACGAGGCAGACGCCGAGGACGTGCTCCAGGACGCGCTGCTCTCCGTCGCGTCACACCTCGCCGACTATGAAGGTCGCTCGTCGCTTTCGAGCTGGGCCTTCGCGCTGACCCGCAGCGCCTGCGCGCGCCGGCGCCGCGGCCTCAAGAATCAGCCTGCTGCCGCCGACGATGTCAGCGAGCTCTCGGCCGAGGCGAGGTCGCCCGAAGAAGCGGCCGAGGCGCGCGAGCTGGCCGACAGCTTCGCCCGCGCGCTCGATGGCTTGCCGAGCGAATATCGCGAAGCCCTGCTGCTGCGCGACGTGGAAGGACTCAGCACGGGCGAAGCCGCAGACGCGCTCGGCATCTCGATCGAGGCGCTCAAGAGCCGGCTGCACCGCGCGCGCGCCGCTTTGCGACAAGCGCTCGAGCCGATCGCGACCACGGAGCCCGTCCGGGTCGGCTGTCCCGATGTCGCCGCCTTGTGGTCGAAAAAGCTCGAGGGCGACCTGAGCCAGCACGACTGCGCGCAGATGGAGCAGCACATCCAAACCTGTCCGGCCTGCGCCACGGCTTGCGACGCGCTCCGGCGCGCGCTCGGCGCCTGTCAGCGCGCGGCCACGAGCGCCGAAGTCCCGCCGCGCGTCCAGGCGCGTGTCAAACTCGCGCTGCGCGCGTGGGCCGCGCGCGCGGGTATCTGATCGCGCTATGCGCGTGCGCTACGGGATGTAGTAGCGGAACGATGTGAACGCCATGTGCTCCTCGCCCTTGGGCGACAGCGAGGGCGACCCGGCGGCGCCGTTCGAGCCCGCCCACGCGATCTTCTTCGTATACGAGTACTGCATCCCGAACTGCAGTATCCCGTAGTCGCCCTTGTACGGTCGAAACCAGAAGCCGGGCGCTACCTGACCGAGATACTTGAAGTCTGCACTACACGCGAAGTTCGCTTCGTTGGCCGCGCACTTGCTCAGATCGGTGTTCGGGTTTCCGTAGCCGTACTGAACGCCGTTCTGCGCGCCGTAAGTGCGCCGCTGGTACTCGAGACCGGCATACGCATAGACGTCCAGCTTGGGGTGCAAATGCGTCTCGAGCCCGCCGAGCGCGGCGCCGGAGCGGATGAGCCGGAGACTGCCGTTCGGACGGATCACCAAGTCCGCGTTGCCCGAGTCGTTGTAGCGCGCGGTGCCGTAGCCGTAGAGGCCTTGCGCGACGAAGTCCAGCTTGCTCTTCACGAGCGGGAGGATCGCGCCGCCGCCGACGCCGCCGCCGACTGTCTTGTGATCGTGGCCGTCGAGCGTATGGTCGCGAAAGAAGCGGACCACCCCCTTCACTTCGTAGTGGCCCCAGCCTGGATCGAGCGCGAGCTTGGCGATCACATCCGGCGCGAAGCCGGTCGTATAGTTGTTGCCGTTGCCGAGAGAGCCGAACCCTGTCGATAACGCGCCGCCCGGCACCCCCGACACCGTGGGCATACCCGCCATGTTCTTCGGCACTGAACCGCCGACCAGAAAGGCGGGATTCTCCGCCGAGACCGCGAAGGCCCCCGCGTGGTTCGCGAAGCTCTTGGTCAGTCGCGCAGTGTAGAGGCGCGCGAAGTTGTAGCCCACGACGTACTGTCCATCGATGGTCGCCGTCGACCACTCGCGGCGAGTCTCGATGCCCTGCCTGTTCATCGTGATGAGCGTCCACGTCTGACCAACGGTCAGCGTCCAACCCGTATCGAACGCCGCCTGCGCGAAGAGCTGTCGCTGACGGCCTTGAAAGCCCGTCGCCTGATTCTCGTTGCCGGTCTGCGCGGCACCCAGGAAGTCGACCTCCCAGTAACCGCTTATGACTGCGTTGCCGACTTTGCCGTCGGCGAGCAGCGAGATGCGCGACTGCCGGGCCGATCCGCGAAACTCAGTCAGCTTCGTGCGCGGATCTCCGTTGTAAGGGATCGCGGTGAAGTTGCTGATGATGTCGTTCTGCTCGGTGTGGCTGCGCCACATCGTCTCGCCCGCCACGAAGCCACCCGGCGTGAGCGTGATGCCTTTGTAGTGGATGGCGATCGGCGATCCCGGTTCGGCGGCGGTGGGCGTCTTGCCCGGCATCTGTTCCGCGCCGAGCTGGCCCTGCGGACCCGCCGCCGACGGCGCTTGTGGCTGTCCGGCCGCTTGCACGCCGGCCGCCGGCTGCGCTCGCCGATCGCGCTCTCGAATCTGCTCCCTGAGGCCGTCGATCTGCAGCTGCTGCGATCGCAACAACTCTCGAATTGCTCCGACATCTTCAGCGCTAGGCGCCATCGGCGCCGAGCTCGAGGACGCGTTCGGAGCGGACGGAGCAGGGATCGCCGCGGGCTCTTGCGTGAGCGGCTGCGCTCGAGCCGTCGTCCAGATCAGGCCTACGGTGCCGAAGGCGAGCGGCACGACCAGTCGTGCTCGTGGACGGAGCGCCAGTTTCCAAGAATGCACGTGCTTTCTCCTTGCGCGGCCGGGCGCGAACGTTCGCCATCGCCGCCGTGCTGCGCGCAGAGTGGTTCGCCCAGGCCGTGACAAGGCGCGCACGCCAACGTGACAATCCGATGACAGTGCGACCGGCGGAGGCGACGACCACGCATGCCTCACCGGCGTGCGACCCGAACGGCGCCGTGAACGTGCTCACTGCGCACCACTTGGCCGGGAACCATCCAGGTGGACTTGGTTACACCTGAATTCGCGTGGATTTTGCGCGTAGACGCGGTCCGCGCGCCCATACACATTCGCGCGGGCCCGCGGGTCGGCGCGCGCGGGGTCTGACATGTGACGGCGCCGTCACAAAAACGTCACAGAACAAAGCCAGCCTTCGGGCGACTCCAGCAAGCTCATCCCCGGTCCGCTGCTGGTGCTTAGCTAGTACTTAGAGGAGGAGCTCCGTGACCACCAAGTATTCGCTCGCCGTGGCGCTGGCCGGCATCGCCGCCGTCGGCTGCTCGAAGTCCGAACAGCGCGCGCCCAGCCCGGAGCCCTCCGCCACGGCCGCGGCGAACGAGGCGCCTGCGGCGGAAAAGGCCGTGCAAGACAGGAGCGCGCAGACGATCGCCATCGACGGCTCGAGCACCGTGTTTCCGATCAGCGAGGCCATGGCCGAGGAGTTTCAGAAGAAGCGGGCCGCGCGCGTCACCGTCGCCACCTCGGGTACGGGCGGCGGCTTCAAGAAGTTCTGCGCCAAAGAGATCGCGATCGCCGACGCTTCGCGACCCATCAAAGCGACCGAAGCCGAGGCCTGCAAGGCGGCCGGGATCGACTACATCGAGCTACCGATCGCCTTTGACGGCATCGCCGTGATGGTCAACCCCAAGAACAAGTGGGTGGACAAGATGACGGTCGAAGAGCTCAAGAAGCTCTGGGAGCCCGAGGCGCAGAACAAGGTCAAGACGTGGGCGGACATCCGCAAAGGCTGGCCCAAGGAAGAGATCCACCTGTTCGGGCCCGGCGTCGACTCCGGCACGTATGACTACTTCACGGCCGCGATCGTCGGCCAGGAGCACAAGAGCCGCGGCGACTTCACCTCCAGCGAAGACGACAACGTGCTGGTCAAGGGCATCGCCAGCGACAAACTTGCGCTCGGCTTCTTCGGCTTTGCTTACTACGAGGAGAACAAGGATTCGTTGAAGCTCGTGCCCATCGACGACGGCGTCAAAGAGAACGGGGAAGCGCCCGTCCTGCCGTCCCACGAGACCATCGAAAAGGGCACGTACCAGCCGCTCTCGCGTCCGATCTTCATCTACGTCAGCCGCCCCGATGCCGATCGCAAAGAAGTCCAAGACTTCGTCGACTTCTACCTCGGCGACGGAGTCAAGCTGATCGAGGAGGTCGGCTACATCAAGCTTCCTGCCGACGCTTACAAGCTGGGACATCAGCGCTTCGAGAAGCGCAAGACCGGCTCGGTGTTTGCAGGAGGCTCGAAGGTAGGCGTTACGGTCACCGAGCTGCTCGCAAAGGAATAGGCATGAACATGCAAGTGGCCGCCACGGCAAGCTCCGAACGCGCAGCGTTGGCCTCGCGCGTGCGGGGCCAGAGCAAGCGCCTGAGCGAGCGCATGGTCGAGATCTTGCTCGTCGTGAGCGGCCTGATCTCTGTCTTCACCACGCTCGGCATCCTGTATGTGCTCGCCTCCGAGACCGCGCAGTTTTTCACGGAGGTCTCGCTGTTCGAGTTCCTCAGCGGCACCGAGTGGACGCCTCTGTTTGCGGACGCGCACTTCGGGATCCTGCCGCTCTTGACCGGGACCTTGCTCACGAGCGGGATCGCACTCGGGGTGGCCCTTCCGTTCGGACTCATGTCGGCCATCTACCTGAGTGAGTTCGCGCCGAGCTGGGTGCGCCGCACGCTCAAGCCCACGCTCGAGCTCTTGGCCGGCGTCCCGACGATCGTCTACGGCTACTTCGCGCTGGTGTTCTTGACCCCCCTCTTGCAGACGTTCTTACCCGGACTGTCAGGCTTCAACGCGCTCAGCGCTGGGATCGTCATGGGCATCATGATCATCCCGACCATCTCCTCGCTCAGCGAAGACGCGCTGAGCGCCGTGCCCAGCGGGCTGCGCGAAGCGGCCTACGGACTCGGTGCCACCAAGCTCAGCTCGATCTTTCGCGTGGTGCTCCCCGCCGCCACGAGCGGCGTCGCAGCGTCTGTGATCCTGGGCCTCTCGCGCGCGATAGGCGAGACCATGATCGTGGCGATCGCGGCCGGCCAACAGCCGCGCTTCACGCTCGATCCGCGCGTGCCGATCGAGACCATGACCACGTACATCGTGCAGATCAGCATGGGCGACGTGCCCGCGGGCACGCGCGAATACCGCACCATCTTCGCGGTCGGCAGCGCCTTGTTCGTGCTGACCTTCCTGATGAATGCGCTCAGCCAGCGGCTCGCGCGCCGCTTCCGGGAGCGCTGAGCCGTGGCCGCCAAAGCCCGCCTCAACATTCACCGCCCCCAGGGTGTCTCCGGCTCCGCGCTGCGCGAGCGGCTATTCGTCGCGGCCTGCCTGGTCGCGGTCAGCCTGCCCGTGATCATGCTCGGCGTCTTGTTCGGCCGGCTCGTGCTCGATGGGCTGCCGAGGCTGGGCTGGGACTTCCTCACCTCGTATCCCTCGCGGCGCGCCGCCGCGGCGGGCATTCTGCCGGCCGCGGTCGGATCCCTGTACTTGATCGTGCTCACCGCGCTGATCGCGCTGCCCCTCGGCGTGGC
>CAZYWR010000304.1:0-10281 GCA_964651185.1 uncultured Polyangiales bacterium | reverse complement strand
TCATGGGCGATCCCATGGCTGAGCGCGGGGTTGATGGTGTACTTGGCCACGTAACGCTTGACGCGGAAGTTGTCGTGCTCGCCCGGATCGGGCGCGAGGCTCCCGCGCTGCAGCTTCACCTTGTGCGCGGTCTGCCAGGTGCGGCAGATGACCTCGCCGACCCGGCCCATCGCCTGCGAGTCGGACGCGATCATGCTGAACGCGCCCAGGTCGTGCAGGATATCCTCGGCGGCGATGGTCTCGCGCCGGATCCGGCTCTCCGCGAAGGCGACGTCCTCGGGAATGCTCGGATCGAGGTGGTGGCAGACCATCAGCATGTCGAGGTGCTCGTCGACCGTGTTGATGGTGTAAGGCCGGGTCGGGTTGGTGCTCGACGGCAGCACATTGGCCTCGCCGCACGCGCGGATGATGTCGGGCGCGTGGCCGCCGCCCGCCCCTTCCGTATGATAGGTGTGGATGGTCCGGCCTTTGAACGCGCGCAGCGTGTCTTCGACGAAGCCAGACTCGTTCAACGTATCGGTGTGGATCGCGACCTGCACATCGAAGCGATCGGCCACGCCCAGACAGGTGTCGATCGCTTGCGGCGTAGTGCCCCAATCTTCGTGGAGCTTGAGCCCCATGGCGCCCGCCTCGAGCTGCTCGTCGAGGCCGAGCGGCAAGCTGGCGTTGCCTTTGCCGAGGAAGCCCAGGTTCATCGGCATGGCCTCGGCGGCCTGCAGCATACGGTGGATGTTCCAGCGCCCCGGCGTGCAGGTGGTGGCGTTGGTGCCCGTCGCAGGGCCCGTTCCGCCGCCGATCATGGTCGTCACGCCGCTCATCAGCGCCTCTTCGATCTGCTGCGGGCAGATGAAGTGAATATGCGAGTCGATGGCTCCGGCGGTCGCGATCAAGCCTTCCCCGGCGATGATCTCCGTGCCGGGACCGATCACCACGTCCACGCTCGGCTGCACGTCGGGATTGCCGGCCTTACCGATATGCGCGATGCGCCCGCCCTTGATCCCGATATCCGCCTTGACGATGCCCCAATGGTCCAAGATGAGCGCGTTCGTGATCACCACGTCCATCACCGTGCGTCCGACGCGCTGGCTCTGCCCCATGCCGTCGCGGATCACCTTGCCGCCGCCGAACTTGACCTCGTCGCCGTAGACCGTGAAGTCGCGCTCGACCTGGATCAAGAGATCCGTATCGGCGAGGCGCACGCGATCGCCCACGGTAGGTCCGAACATCTCGGCGTAGGCGCGGCGGGAGATCTGACTCATGTCAGACTCCCCATCACCATGCCGCGAAACCCGAACGCGCGCTCCTCGCCGGCATACCTGACGAGATCCACGTCCCGCTCCTGGCCCGGTTCGAAGCGCACAGCGGTGCCGGCCGCGATGTCGAGGCGGAAGCCGCGCGTGCGTTCACGATCGAACACCAACGCCTCGTTGGTCTCGTAAAAATGGTAGTGCGAACCGACTTGGATCGGTCGATCGCCGCGGTTCGCGACGCGCACGGTGATGCGCTCGCGTCCCTGATTGAGCTCGATCGTACCGTCCGACGTAAAGACTTCGCCTGGAATCATCGGGAGATTCTCCTGAACTTTGCTGCGCTACGGCAGCGCGCCGATCGCGATCGGGACGCACTTCAACGTATCGGTTCGTGCACCGTCACGAGCTTGGTACCGTCGGGGAAGGTCGCCTCGACCTGGACGTCCGGAATGAGCTCGGGAACGCCCTCCATCACGTCATCGCGGGTCAACAGCGTGGCCCCGTAGGTCATCAGCTCGGCCACCGAACGACCGTCGCGCGCGCCCTCCAACACCGCGGCCGTGATGTAGGCGATCGCCTCGGGGACGTTCAGCTTGACCCCACGCGCCTTGCGCCGCTCGGCGAGCAGCGCGGCGGTAAAGATCAGCAGCTTGTCTTTCTCACGAGGAGTAAGGTCCATTCACGTGCTCCAGATCCGGGGATGCACGGCGACGCGGCCGGCATAAAGCGGTCTTAACACACCATACACGCGCTGGAAGAGGACGCGCGCGCGGCGCGTCGAGCGGCCCAAGAAGCGCGCGATCAGGGCGCCAGACACGAGCGTCACCGAGAAGAGCCCCGGCTCGACCTCTGCTTCCGCGGCGGGGTCGTCCGTTCGCACGGCCGCACGGACCGCATCGACCCAGGTCGCCTCGACCCGAGGCGCCGCCAGCACGAAGGTCGCCAGCACCGGTTGGCCGCCGAGCCCCCAATGCGCGTCGAGCAGCAGATCTCCGCCCCGGTAGTGCCCGCGCTCGACATAAAGGAGCCGTCCGCTACGTCGCACGACGAGCTCGCTGCGCAGCTCCCCGCGCGTGAAGCGTTCGCCCGACGCTGGACGCCCGAGGCACAAGAGCTCCCAGCCCGCGTACGTCGCTCCTTCGCTCAGCTCGACTTCAGTTTGGACACGCCCCCGGGCGCCGTCGTACGCGATCGTCTCATGCGGAAACCACTCGAGCTGCGCGCCAGGCCCGACCTGAAACAGCTGCCGCGCCGTCGCCCCTGGTTGCGCGGTCAGCTCGCCGGCCCCTGCGCTGAGCCGGCCTGATGCTGCGACCGGCGCGCCACCGCGCGCGCGATAGAGCTTGCTGGCTCCTGGTGTAGTGAGCAACGCGCGGGCATCGCGCTCGAGCTGCACCTGCAAGCGAAGCTGGTCGCCGCTCACCAGGCCACCGGGCGGATGGAGCACGTACACGTGACATGGTCCGTTCGGTCCCTCCGGGTAGAAGGGACGCTGCACGCGCAGCGGTCCGTGATGCACCGCCGGCTGGAGCCGCGTCCTTCCTTGCGCCGAGTGCAGCGCGAGCGAGAGCTCGGCCGCCCACGGCGCGAACGGGCTCGGTGTGGCGGCCGACCCGGCGCCTCCCGCCTCGAGCGTCGCCGCAGGTTCATCCGCGCGACCATGCGAATCCACGCCGGACGCACCGTCATCGATTCGCGCTATCGGCGCCGTGGCGGAGCGCGCACGCGCCGTATGCGGGCCCTGCGCAGCCGATGGCGCAAGCTCGTCCGCTTCAGGGTCCCGAACGCTCCACATTCGCGACCCTTCGTTCAGACCACGAGATGCCGCGCGACCAGCGCGTCCGAGAGCTCGCGGAGCGGGCCGTTCGCCACGACCCGACCTTTGTCGAGGATGACGAAAGAATCGCCGAACTTGCGCACGAACGGCAGCTTTTGCTCCACCAAGAGCACGGTCATCCTGAACTCTTTGCACAGACGCGTGATGAGATGTCCAATTTCCGCGACGATGTTCGGCTGGATGCCCTCCGCCGGCTCGTCGAGCACCAGCAGCTTCGGGTCGAGCACGAGCGCGCGCCCGATCGCCAGCTGCTGCTGCTGGCCGCCCGAGAGATCTCCCCCGCGCCGCTGGCGCATGTCTTTCAGCACCGGAAAGAGTTCGTAGATCTTCTCGGGGATGGTTCGCACTCTGTCGCGGCGCGCGGGCAAGCCCAGCTTCAAGTTCTCCTCGACCGTGAGCTGCGGGAAGATCTCGCGCCCCTGCGGGACGTAGCCGATGCCGAGCTCGGCGCGGCGCGGCGTGCTCTTGCCGAGCAGCTCGATGCCATCGAAGCGCGCGCTGCCGGAAGCTGCCGGCACCAGGCCCATCACCGTCTTGAGCAACGTCGTCTTACCCACGCCGTTGCGGCCCATGAGACACGTGCAGCGCCCCGGCTCGAGCGAGAAGCTCACGTCCCAGAGCGTGTGGCTCTCGCCATAGAACTGCTCGATGTTGGAGAGCGCCAGGGTCATGCCGCCTCGCCCAGGTACACCTCGGTGACGCGCGGGTCGCGTTGCACCTGCTCCATCGTCCCCTCGGCCAGCACGCTCCCTTCGTGGAGCACCGTGACCTTGCGCGCGATGCTGCGCACGAAGTCCATGTCGTGCTCGATCACCACCACCGTATGCGCCCCGGCCAAGCTCAAGAGCAGCTCCGCCGTGCGCTCCACCTCTTGGTGGGTCATCCCCGCGACCGGCTCGTCGACCAACAAAACTCGCGGATCTTGCGCGAGCAGCATGCCGATCTCGAGCCACTGCTTCTGCCCGTGCGAGAGCAGCCCCGCCGCGCGCGTGCGCTCGGCGCGCAGGCCCACGGTCGCCAAGATCTGGTCGAGCTTCTCGCCCTCCGCCGGGCTCACGCGCCGCAGCAAGCTGCGGAACACACCTTTGGGCGCCGCCAGCGCGAGCTCCAGATTCTCGGCGACGGTGTGGCCCGGGAACACCGTGGGCCGTTGGAACTTACGCCCCACGCCGAGCCGCGCGATCTCGTACTCGCTGCGCGAGGTGAGCTCGATGCGCTGGCCGTGCATGAACACGCGACCCGAGGTGGGCCGTGTCTTGCCCGTGATGACGTCGAGCATCGTGGTCTTGCCGGCGCCGTTCGGGCCGATGATGCAGCGCAGCTCGCCCGGCTCGAGCACCAGGCTCAGATGCTCGATGGCCAAAAAGCCGTCGAAGCTCACGCTCACGTCGTCGACGAACAGGATCGAATTCTCCCAACCGGTCTGGGGTTTGGCCGCGCTGGCCGCGTCGGGTGTGGAGCTCTGGGTTTCGCGCATGCTCAGGCCTTCCCCTGCGTGGTCTCGACGGGGGCCGCGCCGGCGGAGAGGCCGCTGCTCACGCGCGGCGCGCTCGGCGGCTTCGCGCGCGCCCGCTCGAGCGGCCCGATCCGCCGCAGTAGCCCGACCAGGCCCTCGGGCAACAGCAACGTGACGAGCACGAACAGGGCCGCCAACGCGTACAGCCACGCGTCTGGATAGCTGGCCGTGAGCCAGCTCTTCATGCCGTTGACCACGCCGGCCCCGAGCAACGCCCCGAGTAAGGTGGCGCGCCCGCCGACCGCCACCCAGATCGCCATCTCGATCGAAGCCGATGGCTCCATCTCGCTCGGGTTGATGATGCCGACCTGCGGGACGTACAGCGCCCCGGCGAGCCCGGTCAGAACCGCCGCGAACGTCCACGCGAAGAGCTTGTAGTCGCGCGGGTTGTAGCCGCAGAACATGACCTTGCTCTCTTGATCGCGCACCGCGCGCAGCACGCGCCCGACCTTGCTGTTCACGAGCGCACGGCAGCCGAAATAGCTCGCGAAGAGCGCGCACACCGTGATCACGTAGAGCGCCACCTTGGTCCCGTCGGCTTGCAAAGAATAGCCGAGGATGCGCTTGAAGTCGGTGAGGCCGTTGTTGCCGCCGAAGCCGGTCTCGTTGCGGAAGAACAAGAGCATCAGCGCGAAGGTCATGGCTTGCGTGATGATCGAGAAGTACACGCCGCGAATGCGCGAGCGGAAGGCGAGATACCCGAACGCGAAGGCCAACAGCCCCGGCACGGCCATCGCCATCAGCAACGCGAACGCGAACGACTCGAAGCCGTGCCAGTACCAGGGCAGCTCCTTCCAGTCGAGGAAGACCATGAAGTCGGGGAGCTCGCTCCGGTAGACGCCTTCGCCCGCCATGGCGCGCATCAAATACATGCCCATGCAGTAACCGCCGAGCGCGAAGAACACGCCCTGCCCCAGGCTGAGCACGCCGGCAACCCCCCAGATCAGGTCGAGCGCGAGCGCGGCCAGCGCGTAGCAGGCGAACTTCCCGAGCAGCTGGATCAGGTAGTCCGGTACGTAAAGCGCAGCGTCCTGCGACACGAATAGGTGAAGCGCCGGAATCAGACCGGCGAGCACCACGACGGCGAGCGCGAGCCCGACCAGCTCGCGGCGCGCCCTTACGTTGGCCAAGGCGGTGTTCATCTTGTCCTCAGCCTTCCACCGCGCGGCCCTTGAGCGCGAAGATGCCTTGCGGCCGTTTCTGGATGAAGAGAATGATCAGACCGAGCACCACGATTTTGCCGAGCACCGCGCCCGAGATCGGCTCGAGCAGCTTGTTGACGATGCCCAGTCCGAACGCGCCGATCACCGTCCCCGCGAGCTTGCCCACGCCTCCGAGCACCACGACCATGAAGCAGTCGACGATGTAGCCTTGCCCGAGCTCGGGGCCGACGTTGCCGATCTGCGAGAGCGCCACGCCGCCGAGCCCGGCCACGCCCGAGCCCACGCCGAACGTCCACATGTCCACGCGCGCGGTGTGGATGCCCATGCAGGCCGCCATGGCGCGGTTCTGGGTGACGGCGCGCACGTCGAGCCCGAGCCGCGTGCGCGTCAGGATGAACCATACGAACGCGACCACGAGCGCCCCGAACACGATGATCGCGAGCCGGTTGTAGGGCAGCACCACGCCTTCGAGCGCGAGCCAGCCGCCGGACAGGTAAGAGGGCGCAGCGACGGCTACGTTTTGGGCACCGAACAAGAGTCTGACCGTCTGGATCAGCGCCAGGCTCACGCCCCAGGTCGCGAGCAAGGTCTCGAGCGGCCTGCCGTAAAGAAAGCGTAAGATGGTCCGCTCGATGGCGATGCCGGCGAGCGCGCAGACCACGAACGCGACGGGCAACGCCACGAGCAAGTAGGCGTCCATGTGTTCGGGCGCGTGGCGCTGAAACAACGTCTGGACGCCGTAGGTGGCGTACGCCCCGAGCATCAGCATCTCGCCGTGCGCCATGTTGATCACGCCCATCAAGCCGAACGTGATGGCGAGGCCCAGCGCGGCGAGCAGAAGCACGCTGCCGAGGCTGAGGCCGTACATGACATCGCCCACGATGCGCGTCGTCAATTCCTTGAAGGACAGCGAGCTGAGCACCTGGGCCGCGGCGTCGCGCACGCGCGCGTCGGGCTCGACGTAGGCGCCCGCGCCATCGCGCTCGAGCAGCCGCTCGAGCTTCGGCTTGAAGGCGACCTCCCCGCGCGCGCCGAGGATGCCGACGGCGCGCAGGCGCGCGTCGGGCTCGGGGGCCGTCAGGTCGACGTCGGCCAGGGCGAGCCCGAGGCTCTCCTTCACTGTCGGGTCCGATTCGCGCGCATAGGCCGCGCGCAACTCGGGCGCCAGCTCGGTCGAGGGGCTCCGCCTCAGCTCCTCGGCCGCAGCTCGGCGCACGTTCACGTCCTTCGACGATAGCTGGAGCCGCGCCAACGCCGGTGCCAGCGAGCGGCGCACTGCATTGTTCGAGATCACGCGGCGCAGCGTCGCCGTGCTCGCGACCTGACTACCGTCGAGCACGTGCACGACCCGCGAACCGCGCTCCGCGACGAGCGCAGCGGCGGCGTCGCTCGCGCCCTCCTCGACCTTGAGCTTTCCGTCGCGCAGCTCTCGCAACAGGGTCAGCGCGCGCGGATCCCCGCTCTCTGCGAGCTGCTGGACGCCGGCCCGAACTTGGTCGAGATCCTCGGAAGCGAGCGCGGCGAGGCCCGCGGCAAAGCCCTCAGCGTACGCGGTCGCCGGCGCCAGCGCGGCGCATAGCGCGATCGCCATCCACCAGCGCTCGGTACGCGCCCCGGCGCGCGCGGACGAGACGCGCGCGCCGCGACCTTTTGCCGACGGCAGGCGCGCGGGCGGGCGCGCGAGCAGGGAAGAAAATCGGGCGCGCATGAGGGTTCGCTCAGGATGTTAGTTCACGTACTTGGGCGCGGTGCAGTTGCCGCAGGCCCAGGGATAGGTCCAGTCGGCCACCTTCTTTGCGCTGTCCGGGATGAACGGACTCCAGGCCTGCGCGCGGATCGGACCGCTCGTCTTCCATACGACCTGGAACTGACCGTCCGCCTTGATCACGCCGATGTAGACCGGCTTGTGAAGGTGATGGTTCTTGGCGTCCATCTGAATATCGAAGCCCGAGGGCGAGCGGAAGGTCTGGTAACCGATCGCCTGGCGGACCGCATCCACGTCCGTGGTGCCGGCCTGCCGCACCGCCTGGGCCCACATGTGCATGCCGATGTACGTCGCCTCCATCGGGTCGTTGGTCACGCGCTTGTCGCCGCCCGGCAGG
Source organism: uncultured Polyangiales bacterium (assembly GCA_964651185.1). Lineage (GTDB taxonomy): Bacteria > Myxococcota_A > Polyangia > Polyangiales > DASUME01 > DASUME01. The sequence continues at coordinate 2,413 of CAZYWR010000304.1, read as the reverse complement.
TTCGCCTTCTTGACGTACGCCTTCCACTTCTCCACGAACGCTTTGTTCTCGGGCGTGTCGATGCTCATGAAGTAGTTCCACGCCGCGAGGTGGCCGACCAGCGGCGCGGTGTCGATGCCGCGCAGCTCCTCTTCACCCACCGAGAACGCCACGACCGGCACGTCTTCGGCCTTGAGGCCCTGGTTCGCGAGCTCCTTGTAGAAAGGTACGTTGGAGTCGCCGTTGATCGTAGACACGACCGCGGTCGGCTTACCCTGGGCGAAGCGCTTGATGTCGGCCACGATCGTCTGGTAGTCGCTGTGGCCAAAGGGCGTGTACTTCTCCATGATGTCCGCTTCGGCGATGCCCTTGGACTTGAGGAAGTACTGCAAGATCTTGTTGGTCGTGCGCGGGTAAACGTAGTCCGTGCCGAGCAGCACGAAGCGCTTGGCGCCGCCGCCCTCTTTGCTCATCAGGTACTCGACCGCCGGGATGGCCTGTTGGTTCGGCGCGGCGCCCGTGTAGAACACGTTCCAAGAAGACTCTTCGCCCTCGTACTGCACCGGATAGAACAGCAGACCATTGAGCTCCTCGAAGACCGGCAGCACCGACTTCCGCGACACGCTCGTCCAGCAACCAAACACCGCCGCCACCTTGTCGCGCGTGAGCAGCTCCTTGGCCTTCTCGGCGAACAGCGGCCAATCGGAGGCGGGGTCGACCACGACCGCCTCGATCTTGCGGCCGAGCACGCCTCCCTTCTCGTTCAACTCTTCGATCGTCATCAGCGCGACGTCTTTGAGCGAGGTCTCGCTGATCGCCATCGTGCCCGAGAGCGAATGGAGAATGCCGACTTTGATCGGACCCTTGTCGGAGTCCGTGGCGGGCTCCGACTTGGCAGCCTCCTGCGGAGCCTGTTCGGTCTTCTCCGCTTCGCTGCTCTTCTCCTGCTTGCTGCATCCCCACGCCGCAGCGCAGGAGAGCGCCAACATCACTGCCCCGAGCGATCTGTTCATGTCCTAACCTCCGGCCGGCCGTGGATTTCGGTTCGCGCCGCCCGTCTTTGCGCTCGCGCGCGATCGCACGTCGATGGCATCGGTGCGGACGCGCGACGTCGTCGAAACGAATCACGTGCACGGAGCGAAGGTGCAGGTTTGATATTTCTGCGTGGTATCGCGTTAGTTAAATGGGCCGCGATAAGGGCACTTTGATCTAGCCAGCGGCCCCTGAGCGCCTCACGGCCAGAGGCCGCGCGTTCGGCTTGCCGCAGCGAGGGTCACTTCGCATGCTCCCGTCATGACCTTCGCCCGAACGCTCACGATTCCGGTGCTCGGCCGGGCGCGCGCGGACCTTTCGCACGCCAGCGGAAGCACCCGGGCGAATGCGCCGCTCGCGCGCGAGGCAGCAGGCGCGGGCGGCGTCGGCGGCCGCGAGGCGCCCGCGAGCCACACGCTCGAGGCGCGCCTGGTGCGCGGCAACGCTTCCACGCCGCTCGCGGTGATCGCGCCTCCGCATCCCTTGTACGGCGGCACGATCGGGAGTCCCGTGGTGCGCGCCCTGGAGCGCGCATTTCAAGCCGCAGGCCATTGGACGCTGGCGTTCAACTTCCGCGGCGTGGGGGAGAGCACGGGCGAGCCGAGCGGCGCGCCGGAGGACGCCCTCGCAGATTACCTCGCGGTGGTCCACAGCGTGCCGGACGCACAGCCCGCCTGGCTCAGCGGTTATTCGTTCGGAGCGGCCGCAGCGCTCGCAGCGGCGATCGAGCTCGAGGTGCCGCGCGTTCTACTCGTGGCGCCGCAGCTGGGCGCCCTCGACCCGCCCATGTTCGCGCGCTATCCGGGCCGCCTGATGGTCGCGCTCGCGAGCGAAGACGAGTACGCGCCGCCGGACGCGGTGCGCAAGATGTGCGAAACGCGTGCGGAGACCGCCACGCAGATCTGTATCATCGAGGGGGCCGATCACTTCTTCCTGGGCAGTGCGCTGCCGCCGCTCGCGCGCGTGCTCGAGACGCTGATCGGAGCGGAGGCCGGCGCGTGAATCCCGAGCAGGTGCTCGCATTCTGGCTGGGCGAGCTGGATCGGGAAGGCCTGGCGAGCGCCGAAAAGAAGGCGCTTTGGTGGCGCAAGGATCCGAGCTTCGACGCCGAAGTGCTCGCGACCTTCGGCGAGACCTGGAGCGCGCTCATGCGCGGCGCGCACGACGACTGGCGGCGAGAGCCGCGCTCGCTCTTGGCCTATGTGATCGTGCTCGATCAGTTCTCGCGCAACATGTTCCGCGGCAAGGCGCAGGCGTTCGCGGGCGACGGCCGCGCGCTCGCGGCCGCGCGCGAGGCGGTCGAGCGCGGCGACGACCGCGCGCTGATCGGACACGAGCGGCTGTTCTTGTACATGCCCTTCATGCACAGCGAGTCGCTCGCGACGCAGGAGCAGTCGGTCGC
>CAZYWR010000303.1:0-1737 GCA_964651185.1 uncultured Polyangiales bacterium | reverse complement strand
CATACGCACCCCCGCCGGCGCACCCAGCCACCGCGAAGGCGCTCGCGAGCGGCGCCCAAAGCGGGAGAACACGAAAGAGCGTGCAGCGAAAGATCGACATGCGGCCTCCGCGTTCAAAGTTAGCAAACGAGGCGCTGCACGCGACTCAGCCGGGCAGACTCGGGCCGGCGTAGCGAGCAAAGGTCGTTGGCCTGGGCGCTGTGCTGGGCGCGCCGATCTCCTACGCTGCGGCGCGCGTCATCCAGCGTGTCGGGGCGGCCTGAGCAGCAACGTTACTGCGTGGTCGCGTCTGAGAGCGGGGCACGGTGCACCACGATAAGCTCGTCAAGCCGTGTCACGAGGGCCAGGATCGCCTGGTGTTGCGGGGCCAGGTTGTCGGTGACGACGATCTTCGTGTCGGCCATCTGGGCGAGCAGCGGGGCCAGTCCGTCGATTTGGGACGACAGGGGGGCAAGCTCCTGCTGGGCGGCGCGCAACCCTGACTCTGCGATCCCGAAGTTGCGCGCGTCGAGCGCGCTGAGTGCCTGCTGCGTGACGCGGTATCCCTCGTACAGGCGCGCGAGCGCGAGTAGCCGCGAGCGCTCGCTCCCGGCGCGCTCCACGGCGGCGCGCGCGGAGGTGAGCGCTTCTTGCTGTACGGCCTGGGCGTGCTCGAGCTCGCGCACGCGAGCTTGCTCTGCGGCCCGCAGCTGCGCTTCCGTATCTCGCGCTTGCAGGCGCGCGTGCAAGCGGCCCGCCCCGTAGCCGAGCCCCGCCATGAGCGCGGCCAAGGCGAAGAGTCGCGCGATGCGGGCGAGCGTGCGCCCGAGCGAGCCTCCCCGACTCTCGGGACTCGCGGAGGGGCTATTTGCCTGGTCACCGGGCGCAGTGCCGGGTCGGGACGTCGATGTCGTCGTGGCCATGATTCTTGGTTACCACGCCGGCGCGGGGGCCGTCGAAGCGGCGACGGGCCCCGCGCGCCCGACGTGGCACCAACGTTCAAGAGCTCCCTCGCACACCTCGTCAACGATTGGTCGGGAGTCCGGGTTCAGGACACACCAACATGGCACGGTTCTTCCGCGAGGTGCGGAAGGCCGGGAAGTTCGAGGAATTCTGAGAATGAGACCTTGTCACAGGCAAGTACAAGATCTCGACCGTCAGCCAGTCTGCGTTCGAGGATGCGAACTGAGCGTCGAGGAGACGAGCACACCCACTGGTCCAGATGCCGCATCCTGAGAGTCCGCACCACGGGAAGGTAACCCGCGTCCAGCGGCTGAGAACGTCTGCGGTCGCAGCTCTGCTTCTCCATGAGTGCGGATTTGGCCTGCCGCTCAGGCCTCACGGCGCACGCGAAGTGGGCCGAAGCGCTCTCCGCCTGGAGCTTCGAAGTCACCGAGGTATCTGCGTGCGTCTACGAGGTCGTCGCGACCGACAGGGTTGGACGCAGCGCCCGTTTCAAGGGGACCGATCCTCACGCCTTACTTGCTCAGGCCCGGAAGGCTGCGGTCGAGCTGCATCGCGCTGACAAGTGATGCTCGGGGCGGCGTCGCGAGTACCTGGCAACTCGCGTACCCATCGACCATCATCCCATCCGTGCCGACATTTCGTGTGACCAAGGAGCTGGCGAAGGCGCTCCACGTAAAGCTTTCCGCTGTCCCGGCGGCCGAAGACAACCCCGAGCACGAGTGGTTCGCGGATCTCTTCTACGTCGAGGGTAAGAAGTGCGTCATCTGGGTTCACCGGCCGACGCTGCTCACC
>CAZYWR010000302.1:0-2011 GCA_964651185.1 uncultured Polyangiales bacterium | reverse complement strand
CGCTTCGTCACGGCGAATCTGCGCTTGGTGGTGTCGATCGCGCGCCGCTACAACCGCGGGCGGCTGCCGCTCATCGATCTCATCCAGGAGGGCAACATCGGTCTGCTCAAGGCCGTCGAGCGCTTCGATCACACGCGCGGTTACCGCTTCAGCACGTACGCCTCGTGGTGGATCCGCCATTCGATCAACCGCGCGCTCGCCGACAAGGGGCGCGTGGTGCGCATTCCCGTGCACATGCTCGACACCTACAACCGCGTGGCGCGCGCGACCCAGGCGATCGCCGCGCGTACCGGCCACGAGCCGAGCGCGGAGGAGATCGAGAAGGAGACCGGCGTCGCGGCCGACAAGCTCGAGAAGATCAAGGACTGCGGCGCGGCCACGCCGTTCTCGCTCGACCGCAACGTCAACGACGAGGACGGCCGCCGCTTCATCGACTTCCTCGAGGACGAGGATCTGCCGACCCCGCACGAGAAGCTCGAGAGCAAGCGCTGGAACGGCGAAGTGCGGCGGCTGCTCGAGACCTTGACCCCCATGGAGGCGCGTATCCTGCGCTGGCGTTTCGGCCTCGACGATCAAGACGAGCTCACGCTCAAGCAGATCGGCGACAAGTACAACCTGTCGCGCGAGCGCATCCGCCAGCTGCAGGAGCAGGCGCTCGGTAAGATCCGCCGCCAAGTTCAGATGTGAAGCGTAGGCTCGCGCCTATCGCGCGCGGAAGCCGCTTCAGAACTCGAAGAACGCGATGCGCGTTCGCTCTCTCGATGCGGGCAGCCGCCGTACGTGCACGCGGCCGTCGCGATCGACGAGCCGCAGCGTCAGCGGACCGCGCGGGACGGGCACGTCGGCCAGCGGCGTACTGCCGAGCATGCGCTTGCCCAGATAGACCGTCGACCACGGACGCGTGTTGATGGAAAGACGCGCGCTGAGCGGCGGCTCCGCGGCCTTCTCGAGCGCTTCGCTCGCGCTCGGCGCCTCGGTCAGCGGAGCGCCCGGCGGAAGTAGCGTGAACACCGGAGCGGGGAAGGCGCCCGTACGCGCGCTCGGTTCCTGGGCGCGCCGGGGTTCGTCATCGCCACGCGCGGCGCTGAGTCCGGCCTGGACAGCGTTCGGCGCAGCGGCGGTCGACGCGCGCAGCGCATAAGCCGCAGGGAGGGCGGCGGCGAACAGCGCAGCCGCAGCGAACGCGAGCCGGGCGCGCTGGGTGACACGCATCGACAACGTCTTGGCCAACGGCCGTGGGTCGCCGGCGATCGGCGCGAGCGGAGGCGCCGCCGGCAGCTCGCGCAACGAAGGCAACGCCGGCGACGTAGGTGCATCCGACGAGCCTCGTCGTGGCGCATCGATCCCTTCGGACAGCGCTTTGGCGAGATGCCGCCGCCCGCGCTCGGTGATCGAATCTGGGTCGAACGCGCTCTCCTCGATCTGCATCGGCTCCGGCGCCGGTGCAGCCGGCGCGCGCAGCTCCGGGACCGAAGGGGCCTGGAACGTGAACGGCGGCGGCAACGGCGGCAGGCTGGCCGGCGGCCGTGACAACCCGAGCAGCGCCGGCGGAAGCGGCGGCAGCAGGCGCTCCTCGGAGGCCGCGAGCTGCGCAGCGCGCTGCGAACGCTCGAGCACGGGCCCGAGCTGCACTTCCGCATGAAAGAGCCGGCGCGCGTACGCGGCGATCTGCCCAGCCCCGCAGGGCTGCGCGAGGCCCGCGAGGAAGCGCTGCAATGCTTCGCTCATCTCGCGCGCGCTTTGGAAACGCGCCTCGGGCCGAATCTCGAGCGCGCGGTGCGCAACCTCCGCGAGCGCGGGGGGCACGTGGCTCGCGATCGCGGACAGGCGCGGCACTTCGCCCGCGAGCACAGCCTTCATGACCTCGAGCTGGCTCTCACGCTTGAACACGACCCGCCCCGAGAGCGCCTCGTACAGACAGGCGCCGAGTGCGAAGACGTCCGTGCGCCCGTCGAGCGGCTGCGTGAGCCACTGCTCAGGCGCCATGTAGCAGACCTTGCCCTTGACCACG
>CAZYWR010000301.1:0-5974 GCA_964651185.1 uncultured Polyangiales bacterium | reverse complement strand
ACCGCCCCGGCGAGGCGGGGCCGTGGGCGGCGCTCTCCAACTTCGACGAAGTCACGCTCAGCCCGCTGGCGGACGAGGAGGTCGCGCGCCTCGTGCGCCACCGCCTCGGCGGCCGCGAGCTCGACGGCGCGCTGGTGCGCGAGATCAACCTCAAGACCGGCGGCAACCCGCTGTTCGTGGAGGAGCTCTTGGTCGCGATGGGCGAACACGGCGCGCTCCAGATCGAGGACGGCGTCGCGCGGCTCAGCGCGCAGCGCACGCCGATCGAGCTGCCGCGCACGCTGCGCGGGCTGGTCGCGTCGCGCGTGGGCAAGCTGCCGGGACCGGAGCGGCTGATCCTGCAGCTGGCCGTGACCTTCGGCGCGCGGTTTTCGCCGGAGCTCCTGGCGCACGCGTCCGAGCAGGACGAAGCGACCGTGCGCAGCGCCCTCACGCTGCTTTCGGAGCGAGACCTGGTCCGCCTGGTCGGGCCCGGCGAGTACGCGCTCGCGCACGAGCTGGTGCGCGAGGTGCTGTACGCCGCCATTCGGCTCGAGGAGCGCCCGAGCTTGCACGCGGCCGTGGCGCGCGCGATCGAGACCTTACTCCCGCTCGAGCTGGACGCCGCGGTCGAGCGGCTCGCGTACCACTATCGGGAAGCGGGCCAATGGGACAAAGCCATGCACTTCCTCACGCGGGCCGGCGAGCGCTACGAGGCCGAGCACGCGCTTCCCGCCGCGATCGAGGCGTACACGCAGGTGATCGAGCTCGCCTCGCGCGCGAAGGATCAAGACCGCGCGACCATCCTCGGGCTGCACGCGCGCATCGACGAGCTCGCGTTCCATACGCGCGCGAGCGAGCTCGCCGCGGAGCGCATGGCGGCGGCGAGCGAGCTGGCCGAGAGCTGGGGAGAGGAGGCCTACGTGGCGCGCTTCGCCATGCTGCGTGGCCGGCTGCTCAACAAGGCCTCGCGCTTTCGCGAGGGCCGGCTCTGGCTCGAGCGCGCGCAGGCGATCGCGCGCCGGTTGCAAGATCGCGCGCTCGAGCGCGACGTGGCGCTCGCGGCCGCCGAGGCGCACGCGCGCAACGGCGAGTACACCGCGGTCGTGCGCTACGTCGTCGATGCGCTCGAGGTCGCGCGCGCGAGCGGCGACCGCGACGGTGAGGTGAGGGCGCTGTTGGTGCTCGTGCCCGCGTACGCCGCGGTCGGGGAGCTCGAGCGCGCGCGCGCGGCGCTGCACAAGCTCGAACAGCTCTTGGACGATCATGCGGAGCGCCCGATCCAGGTGGAGCTCGAGCGCGCGCGCTCATTCGTGCTCGAGGCCAGCGGCGAGCGCGCGGAGGCGTGCGAGGCGGCGCGGCGCGCGCTCGAGCTGGCGAAAGAATACGATCTGCCCTATGAGCTCGCCGTGCTCGCGCACCACCTAGGCGGGCTCTATTTGCGGAGCGACGAAGAGAAGCGCGCGTTCGCGGCGCTGCGCCTGAGCTACGAAGTATCGACCGAACACGGCTTCGCGCGGCTGCAGTGGCGCAACGTCGGTCTGCTCGGGTTCCTGGACGCCCTGCGCTTCGACTCGGAGCAGGGCTATTCGCGCATGCAGCAGGCGGTGCAGTACGCGCACGAGCGCGGCTACGTGCTCGACCTGATCGAACAGAAGTATCTGCTCGCCATGGTCGAGCAGAAGCGCGGCGCCGGCGATCGCGCGCGCGCGCTCCTTCGCGAGGTCATCGATCTCGCCGATCCGCACGGCCACGTGCGCATGTGCGACGACGCCGAGCAGGCACTGCGCGCGCTCGAAGAGGAGCGCCCGATCGCGCTCCCGCGTTAGAGACCTCCGTAGGGCATAGGCAAGCGCGCTGCGGGGAACACGCTGACGCTGCAAAACTCCCGCGGGTTCGTTCGAAAATGCGGCGCACTGAGGGACGCCATTGCGAACACTTCGCTATCGCGATAGCGCTGGGAAGTGGTGGCGCCGCGTGCGCGCCCGCAAAGCCCTAAGGCCGCGTTCCTTGGTTGGCTGCAGGAGGAATCGATGGAGCGCTCACAATCCAGCGCGCTGATGTGCCTTGCGGCCAGTTTGGCGCTGCTTTCGTTCGCTTGCGGCGACTCCGCGACGTCGTCGCCTGACAAATGCAAGGACGAGATCGACTGTGAGGTCGATCCTGAGAACGCCGACGACGAGGGCGCCGAGGATGGTGCCGACGACCAGCCGTCGAAAGCAGACGCTGGTGCGAAGCGCGATGCGGGGGGGAGTAACCCATTGCTGGACGCTGGCAAGAGCGGCGGCTCGGGCAAGCTAGACGCCCAGACCCCGAGCAGCAGCGCAGACAGCGGCTCCATGAGCAGCGCGGACGGCGGCAAGCCTGCGAGCGGGCTGGATGCCGATACTGGCGCGGGCCCGACTCAGACCGTGCCGCCCGTCGAAGACTACGAGCAGCCCGGACCCTTCGAGACCACTGTGCTCACCGCGCAGGGCCCAGGCGGCACGTTTACGATCTTCCGGCCCAAGGCGCTTGGAGACAACGGCTTCAAGCACTCACCCATCATCTTCGGCTGCGGCATCCTCACGACGCCAGACTGGTACACCAAGTTCCTAAGCACCGTCGCCTCGCATGGCTTCGTGGTGATCGCAAGCAACAGCTCGAACGTGACCGACTCGGACCTGATGCAAGGGCTCGAGTGGATCCTGCAACAGAACGATCAAGCAGGCGACTACCAAGGCAAGCTCGATGTGGACCGCGCGGTGTCCATGGGATATTCGATCGGTGGCACGTCGGCGGTCAATGTCGGCGCGCACCCCAGTGTGGTCACCACGATATCGATCCACGGCCACAATACGACGCCTGCGCTGCACGGTCCCCTTCTGCAGACGACTGGTACGAACGATGATATTGGCATGCCGCTCCAGCAGATGACCTACGAGGCGTCGCAGGTGCAGACCTTCCTCGCTACCCTCCAAAACGCGTCGCACTTTGAGATCCTAGGCGGCGAGCAGTTGCAGGGTATTCTCGACGCGGTGAGCGGAGACGGCGGCGGTGGTCGGGAGCTCGCGCCGATCATCGCGTGGCTCCGCTATTGGATCTACCAAGATCAAGGCGCCAAGCACTTCTTCTACGGAGACGACTGTGTCCTGTGCGAGGACCCCTGGACCAATCCCCAGCGGAAGAATTGGCCGGACGAATAGGGCTCAGCGTCCACCGATTGGGCCCGTTCAGTTGCTACTGCATGAACATCCCATACCGCATTCATGCGAGTCCGTGGAGAAGGTGCAGCATCCGATCCCAGAGATCGCTTGGCTGGTGCCGAGCGCGCTGATCGACAGAACTTGACTCCACGGGAGCTTGCAGAGCGACGTGAGCGTTACCGCCCCGCCCACGTATGTAAGTTTGCCGATATCGAGCTGAGCCAGCTCCTCCAGTCTGCTGATGGTGAGAGTACCCGCCACGGATTGCAGCTGAGGGAGAGAGATGCGCATCAGTTTGGGCGCCAGCGATGTGATGATCGAATCGGTGCTAGTGAGCCGCGGTAGACTCAACGTCGTCATATTCTGCAGAAATCCGACCTCGATCTCGCCGTCAACGGTCTCTAGGTTAGCGATCGTGATGGATACGATGGACGGCGCAGCTACGGATCCGTTGCCGACGACGAGGTTTCCACGGACTCGGGTGAGGTAGGGGAGTGCCGTCGCGTCGACCGTCGCCAAGTTCGGTTGGGTCAGATTGAGGTCGCCGTCGATCTCCCGACAGAACTTGGCAGCGTCCAGATTTACCTGACTCACGACCGAGGTGGGGCGACAGCGAAGGACGGTAGGAACATGTTGGGAGCGCGCTCTTTGCCCACGTCGAATGCCGTCGGGTCGCTTTGCTGCCCGTTCAGTTCATTGGTCACTTGTACGCGCAGGCTTGCGAGCTCTTCGCCTAAGTCGGTGTACACCTCGACCACCGCCCGCGTCGCCTTGCTCTCGCTGCCGCACGCGCTGATTCCTGCACACATCGCGAAGAAAACAGCCCAACGTACACAATCCTGCGACGGGCGAACGGCTTCTCTGCCTAGCACGAAAGATCGAAATAACGAACGCCGGTAGTATGTCAAGCGCGCGCGATGTCGTCCGCGGCTCTGTCACCCGACGGAATGAGGGGAATTGGTAGATGCGCCCTCGGTTAGCGAGTGTGTCGGCCGTGGACTCGCAATAGCGCTGGTCCGCTTAGCAGCACACGATCGTGCGCCGGCACCTAGCGGCCGCTGCTCGCGACTGCCGCCGCGCAACGGAAAGCGCGCCCTTGTGTGCTTCGCCATCCGAAAGCGGAAGAGCACGACGACTCGCCTTTTGCGAACGGCGAATGAAGTTTTTCATGAATTGACAATGCGAATCATTTGCATTCTCAGTTGCGCGGGAGGTGTTCATGGCAAGCCCCACGTGCCACCAAGTAACGCTCGCAAAGAACGGCGTCGCCCATGTTCAGCGTTGTACCGAGTGCGACTGTGTCTCGATCCACCTCGGGCCCGTCACGGTACGCGTCGATCCGCACGGTCTCGAAGCCTTATGGTCGGTCCTGGGAGAAGCAGCCGCGGAGCTGCATGCGGAGTGCATCGCCGAGGGGCCGGCGCGGCGAGGCCTCGCGTGACCACGCGCCGCTGGTGCTGCCGGTGCATGGAGCGCTGGCACCATTGGGTCGTGGCCTTCGGCGTCCTGGGCATGATCGGTTTCGTGGGGAGCTGCGTGGCGATCGCAGCACGTATGCTCGAGGTAGGCGAATCCCTCGTGCTGGTGTCGACTTCCCTCCTCTCGTATGTCGCCAGCCTGTCGATCGGCCACCTCGGCGACCCCTTCGAGTTCCGGCGCGTCCTGACGACGCGTGCGCAGGCCATCCCATCGACAACCGTCGCCGGTTCGATCATGAATGGGCGTACTTCTGACCGAGCGCACCCGCGCGCATCCGAAGAACGCAACTCCCCGATGCACAGGAGCCCTCGTGAGCTCGTTTGCAACCAGCGATCTCTACGATCAGCACGCGGAAATCGTCCAAGTCCTCGAAGCCCAGCTGCGGTCTTACGGCGGACGTTCGGCCTTTTGCGGACAGATCGTCACGGTCAAATGCTATGAGGACAATTCACGCGTGAAGGAGCTCTTGTCTTCGCCCGGTCAGGGCAAGGTCTTGATCGTCGACGGCGGCGGCTCGCTGCGCTGCGCGCTGTTAGGAGACCTGATCGCAGGGGAGGCCGCGCGCAACGCCTGGGAGGGCGTGCTGGTCTACGGCGCCGTGCGCGATGTGGAGGCGCTCGCCCGCCTCGATCTCGGCGTGTACGCGCTCGGCAGCACGCCGCGCAAGAGCGTGCGGCGTTCGGAGGGCCAGACTGGGCTCGCCGTCGCGTTCGGCACGGTGGCTTTCCGTCCGGGCGAGTACGTGTACGTCGATCGCGACGGCGTGCTCGTCGCCGCCACGGCGCTTTCGGATGCCGCTGGCCGCGGCCTCCCATGAGGGGTCAGCCGCGCAGAGCAACGGCGCGAGGTGCGGCGGCGTTTTCGCTGGGCTTCGCGTGCTGCACTGGCGCTGCGACGACCGTGCGGCGTCGAGAGAAACGTAGGGCCTCCGCGTAGGGATAGACGTGGTCCTCACGCTCCTCGCGCACCCGTCGCTGCTGCTCCTGCCAATACGCGACCGTCGCGAGGTCTCCGTGGAGTTCCATGAATGCCTCGCGCAGCTTCGGATCGCGGAACAAAAAGCGCGGGAACTCCTCCGGGAACACGTCGTTCTTTCCGACCATGAACCAGGGCTCGGCGGCCATCTCTTGATCGTGCGTGCTCGCGGTCGGGAGCGCCCTGAAGTTGCAGTCGGTCAGCAGGCAGATCTCGTCGTAGTCGTAGAACACCACCTTGCCATACCGCGTGACCCCGAAGTTCTTGAGCGGCAAGTCGCCGGGAAAGATGTTGACGGTGGTCAGCTCCTTGATCGTCTTCCCGAGCTCGTCGAGCGCCTCGCGGCGCTCCGGCTC
>CAZYWR010000300.1:0-1666 GCA_964651185.1 uncultured Polyangiales bacterium | reverse complement strand
CTCGCCCTCTTGCTCTCGACTTCGGGCACGACCGGAAGCGCCAAGCTGGTGCGCCTGTCCTACGCCAACCTGCGCGCCAATGCCGAAGCCATCGCCAGTTATCTCGGGCTCGGCCCCGACGAGCGCGCGATTACCAGCCTGCCGCTGCACTACTCGTACGGTCTGTCCGTGTTGAACAGTCACCTGCAGGCGGGCGGGAGTCTCGTGGTCTGCAGCGCGAGCGTGCTGCGCCCCGAATTCTGGCAAGCCGCGCGCGCACACGGCGCGACTTCGTTCGCGGGCGTGCCTTACACCTATCGAATGTTGGATCGCCTCAGCCTGGACCAGCTCGCACCGAACCTGCGCACGCTCACGCAAGCGGGCGGGCGGATGCCGGCCGCGCAGGTCGAGCGCTACCAGCGGTCGATGGCGGCGCGGGGCGGGCGCTTCTTCGCCATGTACGGCCAGACCGAGGCCACGGCGCGCATCAGCTATCTGCCGCCGGAACGCGCGCTGGAAAAGCCGGGTTCGGTCGGCGTGGCGATCCCGGGCGGCTCCTTGCACGTCATGGATGGCGAACGCGAGATCCATGAACCGCTCGCGATCGGAGAGATCGTGTACCGCGGCCCGAACGTCATGCTCGGCTACGCCAGCTCGGCCGCGGACCTCGCGCTCGGCGACACGCAGCGCGGAGAGCTGCGCACCGGCGATCTGGGTCATCTGGATAGCGAAGGCTTTCTCTACCTGAGCGGGCGCCTCAAGCGCTTTGCCAAGCTGTACGGGCTGCGCGTCAACCTGGACGACGTCGAAGAGCAGCTCCGATCTTACTATGCTGCGGCCGTGGTCAGCGACGACGAGCGTGTATACGCGTTCGTCGAGTCCGACGCGAGCGCGCGCGAGCAATACGATCTCGAAGCGCTGCGCGCGGAGCTCGCGGCGCGGTTTGCGCTCCACGCCAATACCTTTCGTTGCGAGCGGCTGCCGGAGCTCCCGCGCCTCGCCTCAGGGAAGATCGACTATGACGCGCTCCAGCGGCGAATTCGCTGAGCTGCTCAGCTTGCCACCTTACGGTCTGGCGGCGCCCGACAAACGGCGCGCGCTGCTGCCTGCCCTCGATGCGCTCACGCAGCAGCACGCCCAGCGCTGCGCACCCTACGCGCGCATGCTCACGTTGATGCATCCGGCTGGCCTCGCAGCGCGGGAACTCACCGACGTCCCTTACTTGCCGGTCCGGGTGTTCAAGACGCGCCTGCTCCAGAGCATCGCCGACGCAGACGTGTTCAAGGTGCTCACGTCGAGCGGCACCACCGGCCAGGTCCCGAGTCGCATCGTGCTCGATCGCGACACGGCCGCGCGCCAGACGCGCGCGCTCGCGCGCATCATGGTCTCGCTGCTCGGGCCGCAGCGCTTGCCCATGGTGCTGGTCGACAGCAAGAGCGTGTTCGCCAATCGCCAGAGCTTCAGCGCGCGCGGCGCGGGCCTGCTCGGCATGGCGAGCTTCGGGCGCGATCACTTTTATGCGCTCGACGACGAGCTCCGCTTGGATGAGGCGGGGCTCGCGGCGTTTCTGGCGCGCCACCGCGGACAGCCGCTGCTCGTCTTCGGCTTCACGTACATGATCTGGCTCCACTTCCTGCCGGCGGCCGCGCGCGCACAGGCCGATCTCTCGCGCGCCGTGCTCGTGCAC
>CAZYWR010000299.1:0-1788 GCA_964651185.1 uncultured Polyangiales bacterium | reverse complement strand
TCGTCTTGTCGCGTCGCGCGCTCCTCGAGCAGGAACGCGATCAGTTGAAGGGCGTGACGCTGCAGAAGCTCGAGGAAGGCGTCGTGATGAGCGGCGTCATCAAGAACATCACCGAGTACGGTGCGTTCGTGGATCTCGGCGGCATCGACGGTCTGTTGCACATCACCGACATGTCTTGGGGCCGCGTGAACCACCCGTCCGAGGTGTTCAACGTGGGCGACGAGGTCACCGTCAAGGTGCTCAAGTACAACCCCGAGACGGAGCGCGTGTCGCTCGGTCTCAAGCAGACCATGGAAGACCCGTGGAACCACGCGGCCGAGAGCTACCCGCAGGGCAAGCGCGTGCGCGGCAAGGTGGTGTCGATCACCGACTACGGCGCGTTCGTCGAGATGGAGCAGGGCATCGAGGGCCTCATCCACGTCAGCGAGATGTCGTGGAAGAAGCCCAAGCACCCGAGCAAGGTGCTGGAGATCGGCCAAGAGGTCGAGTGCCAGGTGCTCGACGTCGACGTCGCCAACAAGCGCATCAGCCTCGGCCTGAAGCAGCTCGAGCCCGACCCGTGGACGCAGTTCACGAGCCAGTACAGCCCGGGCGACATCATCCGCGGCAAGGTGCGCAGCGTGACCGACTACGGCGTGTTCATCGGCATCGAAGAGGGTGTCGACGGCATGGTCCACAAGTCGGACCTCAGCTGGACCCAGCGCATCAACAACCCGGCCGACGTCTACCGCAAGGGCGACGAGGTCGAGGCCATCATCCTGTCGATCAACCACGACGAGAAGAAGGTCTCGCTCGGCATCAAGCAGCTCTACGAAGATCCCTGGATCCGCATCCCGGACCAGTACCCGGTGGGCACCGTGCTCGAGGTGCGCGTGATCTCGATCGCGGACTTCGGCGTGTTCGTGGAGCTCGAGCGTGGCGTCGAGGGCCTGATCCACATCTCGGAGCTCGCCGATCATCCGGTCGACGACCCGAGCAAGGTCGTGAAGGAAGGCGAGATCATCAAGGCCGAGATCATCGCCATCGATCCGGAGGAGCGCCGTATCGCGCTGTCGTTGAAGAGCGCGGCGCAGCGCGAAGAGACCGTTGAAGCGCTGAAGTACGTGGCCGAGCAGCGCCAGGAGTCGGCGAAGGCGGCCGGCCCGAGCGGGCGTGCGGGCGCGACCTTGGGCGACCTGCTCAAGGACAAGCTCGCGGGCATCGCTACCAAAGAGAAGTGATCGCTGCGTCCTTGCGGCAGCCCGCGCTGGACGGGGGCGTGCTGCGGGGCGCGCGTCGCGTAATTGCCTTGGGATCGGGTTGTATCGCCTCTGCTGACGCACACGGTGGGCCGCGATGTTCCGCCGCATTCGCGGCTCCACCGCTTGACGTGCCGCCGCTTTCTCGCGTGGTGGACTCGTACGATGAATGCGTTGGGGCGATGTTGCGCTCCAAGCGCGCCCCGCAGCACGCCCCCGTCCAGCGCGGGTGTCTCGATGGCGGCGAGCGGATCCTTTGCGGTGCAGCGCGGCGTCGAGCACGTGCGTCTGCTTAAACGGACAAGCGGACGGGCGGATGCCGGAGTGCGTGTACTTCGCGGCGTCGAGTACTAAACGCGCTGCCTAGCGGCACGACGCCCGAGGGAGGGGGGAGGGGCGCTCCGGCGCGCTAAGAGCGCCCGCGTGGCGCGATCGATCGCAGTACGACCCCACCAGGCGATATTCGCAGAGCAGTCTAAGCGGTGGAGCCGCGAAGGCGGCGGAACATCGCGGCCCACCGCGTGCGTCAGCAGAGGCGATACAACCCGAT
>CAZYWR010000298.1:0-6518 GCA_964651185.1 uncultured Polyangiales bacterium | reverse complement strand
TTCGTCGCGTATCTGCGCGCGCAGCACAGCACGCTCGCCGACGTGCGTGCCGACGGAATCGCGCAGTTTCTCGGTACGGTGGCGCAGCGCGGCGTGGGCGCGCGTTCGCAGGCGCGTTATCTCTCCGCGTTACGTGGCCTGTTTCGGTTCTTGCTTCGTCAGCGCTACGTCGCGCTCGACCCGAGCGAGCTCCTCGATCGCCCGCGCGTGCGGGCCGGTTTGCCGAGCTTGCTGAACCGCGACGAGGTCGAGCGCCTGCTCCATGCGCCTGACGTCAATGATCCTGCGGGGCTGCGAGATCGGGCCATGCTCTACACGATGTATGCGAGCGGGCTCCGCGTGTCTGAGCTGGTGGGTTTGCCGCGCGACGCCCTCTCGGGCGAAAATGGCTTGGTGCGCGTGCGCGGGAAGGGAGGCAAAGAGCGCCTGGTCCCGATCGGCGACGGGGCGTGTGCGCTCGTCGCGCAGTACCGCGATACGGTGCGACGCGCGTGGGCCAAGCCGGGCGAGAAGGCGCTGTTCGTGACGTCGCGCGGCCGTGCCATGACGCGTCAGGGTTTCTGGAAGCTCGTCCGCCGTTACGCGCGCGCGGCCGGCATCATGAAGACCGTGAGCCCGCACAAGTTGCGCCACTCTTTCGCGACCCATCTGCTGGAGGGGGGCGCCGACCTGCGCGCCGTGCAGGTCATGCTGGGCCACTCGGACATCGCGACGACCCAAGTCTATACGCACGTGTTGAGCGATCGTCTCAAGGCCGTGCACGAGCGCTACCATCCGCGGGGTTAGGCTGCGCCGCTCATGGACGGGTGGAGCTCGCGCCGGAGAACCGCTCGATGGTTTAAGGCCCAATGCGAGGTCGAGCTTTCGAGGACTCTCGTTCGCTCGGGCGCGCGCGCTGGGCGACGTGCGCGTGGTGTATGGCGTCATCGGTCCACGGCGACGTTTGGGCGCGCGGTCAGGCGACATCCGACCTGCGGAGAGCGCTCGTGTGTGCTGGCTTGCGTGCTATAGGCCCCCCCACAGTCGCGTCGAAGCGCGGCTCGGCGCGCGCGAGCGAAATGGTGACGACGCGCATGCCGGCGTGCGCGCGATGAAACGGGAGGGACGCCGTTCCATGAGCACTGAACAGTTTCCGGGACCTGCGTCGGGATCGCCCATCACGATGGGCGCCCACGGCAAGTTGAACGTTCCGAACGATCCGGTGATCCCCTTCATCGAAGGGGACGGCACGGGCCGCGACATCTGGCGCGCGTCTGTGCGCGTGCTCGATGCCGCCGTCGAGAAGGCGTACAAGGGCCAGCGCAAGATCGCCTGGTGGGAAGTCTACGCGGGCGAGAAGTCGTTCAAAAACTTCAATAGCTGGCTCCCCGATCAGACCGTCGAGGGCTTTCGGAAGTACCTGATCGGCATCAAGGGTCCGCTCACCACGCCGATCGGTGGTGGGATCCGCTCGCTGAACGTCGCGCTGCGTCAGCTGCTCGATCTTTACGTGTGCCTGCGCCCCGTGCGCTGGTTTCAAGGCGTGCCCTCGCCGGTGAAGGACCCGGGCGCGATCGACATGGTGATCTTCCGGGAGAACACCGAGGACATCTACGCAGGGATCGAGTTCGAAAAGGGCAGCGACGAGGCGAAGAAGTTTCTCGAGCTGATGAAGCGCGAGTTCCCGAAGTCCTACGCCAAGATTCGCTTTCCCGAGACGACCGGCATCGGAATCAAGCCGGTCTCGCAAGAGGGCACGGAGCGGCTGGTGCGAGCGGCCATCGAATACGCGCTGGCGAACGGTCGCAAGAGCGTCACGTTCGTCCACAAAGGCAACATCATGAAGTTCACCGAAGGCGCGTTCCGCAGCTGGGGTTACGCCTTGGCAGAGCGCGAGTTTGGTGACCGCGTTTACAGTTGGGAGCAATGGGAGCGCACCAAGGCGAACCAAGGTGAGGAGGCCGCCAACGCCGAGCAGGACGCGGCGCTCAAGGCCGGGAAGCTCCTCATCAAGGACGCCATCGCCGACATCACCCTGCAGCAAGTCCTCACGCGTCCGCGCGACTTCGACGTGATCGCCACGCTCAACTTGAACGGCGACTACTTGAGCGACGCGCTCGCGGCGCAGGTCGGCGGCATCGGCATCGCGCCCGGCGGCAACATCAACTACGTGACGGGTCACGCCGTGTTCGAGGCCACGCACGGCACGGCGCCTAAGTACGCCGACAAGGATCAGGTGAACCCGGGGTCGGTCGTGCTGAGCGGAGAAATGATGCTCCGCCACATGGGTTGGCCCGAGGCGGCGGACCTGGTCATCAAGGGCATGGACGGCGCGATCGGCGCCAAGACCGTCACCTACGACTTCCACCGATTGATGGAGGGAGCGACGAAGGTGAAGTGCTCGGAGTTCGGCGACAAGGTCATTTCCCACATGTAGCGGGCTCATCCGGCCGGGGGCTCGCGGGCGCTGCGCGCGCCTGGGCGATCCTGCGGCCGGAGCGTGCGAGGGGTCGAGCAAGATGAACATCC
This sequence comes from uncultured Polyangiales bacterium, assembly GCA_964651185.1. Classification (GTDB taxonomy): domain Bacteria; phylum Myxococcota_A; class Polyangia; order Polyangiales; family DASUME01; genus DASUME01. The sequence continues at coordinate 4,010 of CAZYWR010000298.1, read as the reverse complement.
ATGAGTATCAAGGTAAGGAGCTCTTCCGTAAGTACGGAGTTCCGGTCCCGAAAGGTCTGCCTGCGTTCGACGTGGCGGGCGCGGTCGACGCGGCCAAACAGCTGATCAAGGAGACCGGCAGCGAGGTCGTGGTCGTGAAGGCGCAGATCCACGCCGGCGGTCGCGGCAAAGCGGGCGGCGTGAAGGTCGTCAAGGGCGCGCAGGCCGCGCAGGAGGCGGCGGAGAAGATCTACGGCAGTACGCTCGTCACCCACCAGACCGGACCCGCCGGCAAGAAGGTGCAGCGGCTCTTGATCGAGCAGGGCCTGCCGATCGCGCGCGAGCTGTACCTGGCGCTCGTGGTCGATCGCGAGTCGCGGCGCGTGGTGGTGATGGCGTCGACCGAAGGCGGCATGGACATCGAAGAGGTCGCCGAAAAGCACCCCGACAAGATCCTGAAGATCGCGGTGGATCCGGCGGTCGGCTTCGCGCCCTTACAAGGCCGGCAGCTCGCGTTCGCGCTCGGCTTGCAAGGAAAGCAGGTGCACGAGCTGGTGAAGCTGGTGACCAACTTGTACGAGCTCTTCATCAAGGAAGACGCGTCGCTCGTCGAGGTGAATCCGCTGATCGTCACCAAAGACGACCGCGTGATCGCGCTCGATGCCAAGCTGAACTTCGACGCCAACGGCGAGTTCCGGCACGCGAAGGAATGGGATGAGCTGCGCGACCTGAGCGAAGAGAACCCGACCGAGCTCGAGGCGAAGAAGATCGGCCTCAGCTACATCCAGCTCGACGGCAACATCGGCTGTCTGGTCAACGGCGCTGGCCTCGCCATGGCCACGATGGACATCATCAAATACTTCGGCGGTCAGCCCGCGAACTTCCTCGACGTGGGCGGCGGCGCGAACAAGGAGCAGGTCGAGAAGGCGTTCAAGATCATCCTTTCTTCGCCAGACGTGAAGGGGATCTTCGTGAACATCTTCGGCGGCATCATGAAGTGCGACATCATCGCCGAAGGCGTGATCGCCGCGACCCGCGAGCTCGGCCTTACCGTGCCGCTCGTGGTGCGGCTCGAGGGCACGAACGTGGAGAAGGGGCGCGAGTTGCTCAACAACTCGGGCCTCAAGATCACCGCAGCAACGACCATGAAAGACGGCGCTCAGAAGATCGTCGAGCTCGTGAAGAGGGGTGGATGATCCATGGCGGTCCTCGTCGGCAAACAGACCAAGCTTTTGGTTCAAGGCATCACCGGCAGTCAGGGCGCGTTCCACGCCAAGGGCTGCATGGAGTACGGTACCCACGTCGTCGCCGGCGTCACGCCGGGTAAGGGCGGCGAGAAGTTCGAGAGTAAGGTCCCGATCTTCAACACCGTGCGCGACGCGGTGAAGGCGACTGGCGCGAACGCGACCATGATCTTCGTGCCGCCGCCGTTCGCGGCGGACGCGATCCTCGAGGCGATCGACGCGGAGATCGAGCTGGTGGTGACGATCACCGAAGGCATTCCGGTCACGGACATGCTCAAGGTTCGGCGCGTGCTCGATTCGCAGACCAAGACGCGTCTGATCGGACCGAACTGCCCCGGCATCATCACGCCCGGCGCGTGCAAGATCGGCATCATGCCGGGACACATCCACAAGCCCGGGCGCATCGGCGTGATCTCGAAGAGCGGCACGCTCACTTACGAGGCGGTCGGGCAGCTCACGGGCCTCGGCATCGGGCAGAGCACCTGCATCGGCATCGGCGGCGATCCGATCAACGGGACCGACTTCATCGACGCCCTCAAGCTGTTCAATGAGGACAAGGACACCGATGGCCTGATCTTGATCGGCGAGATCGGCGGCAACGCGGAGCAGCTCGCGGCGCAGTGGATCAAGGCCAACTTCAAGAAGCCCGTGGCCGGCTTCATCGCGGGCGTGACCGCGCCTCCGGGCAAGCGCATGGGCCATGCGGGCGCGATCATCAGCGGCGGCAAGGGCACGGCCGCTGAGAAGATCGCTGCGCTCGAAGCGGCGGGCGTCAAGATCGCGCCGACCCCGAGCGACATGGGCGAGACGCTCAAGAGCCTGCTCAAGTAGCGGAGCCCTCGGCGGGCTCTGGCTTACGCCAGCCGGACAGGTCGGATACCGCGACGGAATCGTCGAGGTGGAGCTCAGGCTCAATAAGAAAAACCCATCCGCCGGGCCCGCCGCGGCCGCGTCCAAAAGCGCTGTTCAAATCAGCGATCAGCTCCGGTAGCGCCGTGCGCGCGCGGGGCGCGGCGAGAGCCGAAGCTCACCTTCGAGGATCTCCGCCACCCTGTGGGTAGGAGCCTCGAGCAAGTCCCGGTAGCTGGCTCGCCTCTTCGCGGTTCCGTCATGGCGTTCGATAGCGTGTCGAGCCGTGTATGACGCGCGGCGTCCTCCGCGCATCATACACGGCGGGTCGTTTCCGGGCAGTCGCGCGGTCGCTCCGTGGCACGGGCGTAGCGGGCTGCCTCGGTGCGTCTCCTTGCCGCGTATTTCGGCTCGATCCGAGCCCTTGCGCGTGGTTTGTTAGAGGCGTGATCCGGATCTCGAGTACGGCCTTCGGGCTCGTCGAGCCACGGGCTACGCCTACGGCCTTCGGGCTCGTCGAGCCACGGGCTACGCCCGTAAAAGCCCGGCGCGCTGTCTCCCAACAGGCCGAATATCCGCCGCCCGCGGCCGTTGCTCGAATGTGGTCTTGGCTTTGCACCGCCGAATGTACAGAGCGCCAGCAAAGGAGAATCGCATGCACAACGTGAACCGGAGCCACCACAGTGAGCAGGGTCGGCAATGGAGGAGCGGTCCCTCGGATGAGGAGCAGGGATCGATTCCCGGCGTCACGGCGGACGAGCTGCAGCGAGTGGACCTCAACCGCGCGACCGAGCGCGAGCTGGCAGGGGTCGATGATCTGGACGAGGCGATCGCGCATCAAATCGTCGCCTACCGCGTGCACCACGGGCATTTCGAGAGTTGGGAGGACCTGCGCAAGGTGCCCGGTATTGAAGCCCACCACGTGCAAAGCCTGCAACACGCGGCCCGCATTGGCGGTCCTGGGGACGCGTCCGACATGGTCACGCACCGCGAGGATCCGGCTTCCGGCGGGACCCCCTGAACGCGCGCCAGGCTCGGGCGTAGGGAGCAGGCGCGCTTGCGGATGGGCGCTCGCCGACGTGGGGACGCGCACAAGTCTCGCGTCCGGGGGAAGCGTGTGTTCTAAGCGCAATGCCTCTCGCTTAAAGCGTGGGCGGGTGCCGTCGCTCTAAGTGAAAGGCATGGGTCCTAAGCGGGCGGGGTCCGTGCTCCCGCTGGGTTCATGCGCACAGCGCGTCCACGCAGCGCGTACCCACCGTGCACGTGCGCCGCGTGTGCATCGCATGCAGGCACGATGCGCCCGCGGCGCGCCGTGCAGGAGCGCGGACCTGCGCAGTGCGCTTCGTGAGCCACCGCGCTGAACGGCCATGACGTGCGCGCTGACCTGTGCTCCGCGTCGCGCAGTTGCAATTGCGCGCGGCCGCTTGAGTTATTGCTGAACGAAATTTTTAAAGTGTGTCTGTGCTGCGTCCGATAGCGATCGCAAGCCGTCGACGAGGGTCGTGGGACGGCAATCGATTGGTTCGCCATGGAGGGCAGCACATGAGAACAGGACGTTCACATATCGCGGCCGCGTTCGCACTCGGCATCTTGTCGGGCTGCGCCGCGGACGTTTCGACGCCAGGCAGTAAGATCTCGGACAAAGAAGACTGGGGAGATGAGAGCAAGTTTCCAGGAATTGGCGGCGCGTTCGGCGCCCTGACCGCGCTCGACGGCACCTGCACGAACACGAGCGGCGCGCTCGCCATCGTCATGAACGACACGGACCAGACTATGGTCATGAGTGTTCGCTCGGTGGACTCACAGATCCTCGTCAACGGTAAGGTGTGTCCGGGCACGACGGGCCTGACCAGCAAGACGCTGAAGACCGTGACGGTCACCGTCGCGGCCAGCGGAACGACCGGCGTGCAGAACGTGGTGCTCGACCTGCTCGGCGGC
>CAZYWR010000297.1:0-2328 GCA_964651185.1 uncultured Polyangiales bacterium | reverse complement strand
GAGCCGGGCGCGCGCGCGTGCCCTGCATCTACGCCAACGACAACTTCGGACGCTGGCGCTCCGACTTCGCCGCGCAGGTGCAGCATGTGCGCGAAGAGCGCACGCGCGGCGCGCAGATCGCCGTGCAGCTCGCGCCGCCGTTTACGAGCGGCTGACCGCCCGAGAGCGCCCTGCCCGGTCCTGCTCCCGATACCCTTCGATCACGGATCTCGACGTGTCTGCGCTTGCTCGGCGCGGATGCAGGAATGCTAGCTTGTCGGCATGTCCTACCGTGCGCTCGAAGAGCACTTTCAACGGGTCGGCGCGCTGCAGCATGCCACCGCCATCTTGCAGTGGGATGAGGCCGTGATGATGCCGCCCGCAGCCGGGCCGCAGCGCGCCATTGCCTTGGCCTCGCTGCAGGGCATCCTGCACGAGCACGTGACCGACGCGCGGCTACCGGGGTGGCTCGAGCAGGCCGAGCGCGACGTCGAGGCCGGCGCGCTCTCGCCAGCGCAGGCCGCGAACGTGCGCGAAATCGCGCGCCTGGTGCGGCGAGCGCGAGCGCTCCCAGCGAAGCTGGTGGAAGCGGCCAGCGAAGCGCAGCTGCGCTGCGAGCAGGCCTGGCGCGCGCAGCGCAAAGAAAACGACTTCGCCGGCTTCGCGCCGCGCCTACGCGCCGTCCTCGAGCACAAGCGTGAAATGGCCGAGCGCCTGGGCGCAGCGCTCGGGCTCAGCCCCTACGACGCGTTGCTCGACGAGTATGAGCCTGGCTGCCGGACCGACGAGCTCGAGCGCGTGTTCGACAAGTTGCGCAGCTTCTTGCCCGCGCTCACCGAGGAGGTGCTCGCGCGCCAGGCTGGCGACGTCGTGCACGTGCCGCGCGGCCCCTTCCCGATCCCGGCGCAGCGCGCGCTCGGTGAAGCCCTCATGCGCGCCGTCGGCTTCGATCCAACGCACGGGCGGCTCGACGTGAGCCATCACCCGTTCTGCGGCGGCGTGCCGAGCGACGTGCGCATCACCACGCGCTACGACGAGCAGGACTTCACGACCGCCATGCTCGGTGTGCTGCACGAGACCGGCCACGCCAAGTACGAGCAAGGTCTGCCCGCGGCGTGGGACCTGCAACCCGTGGGACAGCCGCGCGGCATGGCGGTGCACGAGAGCCAGAGCTTGTTGCAAGAGATGCAAGTGAGCCGGAGCCGCGAGTTCGTCGAGTTCCTGGTGCCGCACATACATCGCGCCTTCCCCGACGCCGTGCGCGCGCAACCCGAAGCCTTCACCGCCGACAACCTCTATCGCTTCTTCACGCGCGTCGAGCGCGGCAAGATCCGCGTCGACGCCGACGAGCTGACCTATCCCTGCCACATCATCCTGCGCTTCGATCTCGAGCGGAGGCTGCTCGCCGGCACCCTGCGCGTGGAGGAGCTGCCGGACGCGTGGGACGCCGGGATGCAGGCGCTGCTCGGCATCCGCACGGGCGGCGACTACCGCGATGGGTGCATGCAAGACGTCCACTGGCCGAGCGGCGCGTTCGGGTACTTCCCGAGCTACACGCTGGGAGCCATGACCGCCGCGCAGCTGTTTGCGACTGCGGTGCGCAGAGAGCCGAGCATCCCGAGCGAGATCGCGCGCGGCGCGTTCGATCGGCTCAACGCATTCTTACGGCAGGCCATCTGGTCCCAGGCGAGCCTGCTCACCACCAGCGAGCTGCTTCTGCACGCGAGCGGCGAGCCGCTCGACGCCCGCTACTTCGAGGCGCACCTGCGGCGTCGCTATTTGCCGAACTGACGCGCGCGAGGGATGAGCGAGCGCGGCGAGCTCTTCGGGCCGCGCTCAAGTCGGCGTGTCGAGAGAGGCGAGCGCGCGCTCCAAGCGATCGAGGAGCTCGCTCTGCGCTGGCAGGATCTTGCGACGCGCCTCGGCGAGCGCGAAAAAGCCGAGCCTGTCGACCTCGGGGAACGTCTGCTTGCGCCCGCTGCGCGGCGGCCACTCGAGCTCGAAGGTGTTGCTCGGGGGCGGTCGCTCTAGGTCGAGCACCTGCGCGCCCCCGTCGAACGCCCACGCGAGCACGCGCTTTCCACCGCGCTGGCGGATCTCGCCCAGCGCCTGAAACGACCCGCCCGCCGGGTCGATGCCGGTCTCTTCGCGAAACTCACGCACCGCGCAGGCGAGCGCGTCTTCGTCCCGCGCGCTCGCCGGATCGCGCGCGAGCTCGCCCTTGGGCAAGGTCCACGCGCCCTCGTCCTTGTTGCGGTAAAAAGGGCCGCCCGGATGGGCTAGCAGCACCTCGAGCTGACCGGCGGCGAAGCGATACATCAACAGGCCCGCGCTCACCTTCATCAGAGC
>CAZYWR010000296.1:0-3506 GCA_964651185.1 uncultured Polyangiales bacterium | reverse complement strand
CGCGATCACGGACCACATCAACATGTCTGGTCAAAACTGCCTGCTCGGCCCCAATGATCCGGCGTTGGGGCCGCGCTTTCCGGACATGTCGGAGGCGTACGATCCCGGGCTGCTCGCGCTGGCCGGCGAGGTCGCGGCGGCGCAGGGGCTCACGCTGGCGCGCGGCGTGTACGCGGGGGTGCTGGGGCCGAGCTACGAGACGCCGGCCGAGGTGCGCATGTTGCGGCTGCTGGGCGCCAGCGTGGTCGGCATGAGCACGATCCAAGAGGTGATCGCGGCGCGCCACATGGGTGCGCGCGTACTTGGGATCTCGTGCGTGACGAATCCGGCCGCAGGACTCGGGGGCGCGCGCCTCGAGCACGCGGAGGTGGAGCGGGTGGCGCGCTCCTCGGCCGAGCAGCTGACGCGCTTGGTGCGCGGTGTGGTGGCGCGCCTCGGCGCAGAGGGGTGAACCGGCGCGCGGGCGGGAGGTGCATATGCTGAGGAGATTTCTGCTCGGTCTCGCGGTCGCGCTGATTTTGCTGCTCGGCTTCGCCGCCACCCGCCCGGGCCGTTATCACGTGGAGCGCACGATCACCGTCGCGGCGCCATCTTCGGTGGTATTCGCCCAGGTGGACGACCTGCACGCTTGGGCCGCGTGGTCACCGTGGGAGAAGCTCGACCCTGCCATGCACAAGAGCTTCGCAGGCCCAAGCCGCGGCGTCGGCGCGAGCTACGCGTGGCAAGGCAACGACCAGGTGGGCGCGGGCAAGATGACGATCATCGCCGAACGACCCCCGCACAGCGTGCGTTACAAGCTCGAGTTTCGCGCGCCCTTCGTAGCCAGCGCCGATGGGTCGTTCACGTTCGCCCGCAACGGCGCGAGCAGCACGGTCGTGACGTGGGCGATGGACGGCGCCAACAACTTCGTGGGCAAGCTGTTCAGCGTCTTCATGGACATGGACACCCGGGTCGGCGGTGACTTCGAGCGCGGCCTCGCGCAGCTCAAGGCGGTCGCGGAGCGCGAAGCCGGACGCTCGCCGGCCAACGCGGCGCCCGCTGCCTCCCGCCACGAGTAAAGAGCGCGTGGCACCGCCGCGCGCTGCGCGTCAATGGCGGGTCTTGTACAAGAGCTGCTCGATCTCGGCGCGATCGGGGTGGCCGAGCGGGGCGAGCTCGAGGAACAGGCGATAGTGCTCGGCGGCCTCGGCGTTGCGCTTGGCCTCGCGCAACACGTCCGCGTAGACCCGGTGCGCATCGGCCAGCCAGCTCGGGTGCTCGCGCATGCGATCGCCGCGCAGGACGGCCTCCGCCAGGGCCACGCGCGCGTCGTCGCGGCTGCCGCGATTGAGCTGCAGCTGGCCCAGCCGATACCACCACTCGGCATGCTCGGGCGCGCGCTTGAGCGCATCTTGGTAGCTCTTGATCGCCTTGGGGATGTCGCGCAGCTCATCGTACGCGTCGCCCATGTTGGCGAGCGCTTCGACGCGCCCCGGCGCGAGGCGGAGGCTGGCCTGAAGATTCACGAGCGCGTCCTTCACGGCGCCCGTGCGGAGCTGGATGCGTCCGAGCAGCCAGCGCGCATCTCCCAGGTTGGGATCGCGCTCGATCGCGCGCTGAATGCTCTGCAGCGCGCCGCCCAAATTGCCCTGATCGAAGAGCGCCCAGGCCAAGTACATGTGGTACTCGGCCTTGAGCGGGTCGAGGTTGACCGAGCGCTCGAAGCGCTGCACCGCCTGCGCGGTGTCGTGGCGCGCGAACAGCACGCGCCCCATGTAGTACTCGGCTTCGGCGGAGCTGGGGCGCTCCTTCAGCACTTGATCGAGCACGCTTTCGGCTTCGTCGATTTGGCCGGCCGTGACGAACGCGGCCCCGAGTCGCAACTTGAGCTCGCTGTCGGCGGGCCGCTCTGCCAGCGCCTTCCGGTAGGCCGCGATCGCCGCCTCGTACGCGCCGCGCTGCTCGAGCAGCTGGCCGCGCTCGAGCGCGAGCCCGGGATAAGCGGGGTCCGCGGCCTGCAAACGGTTCAAGGCTTGCTCGGCCGCATCGAGCGCGCCGCCCTTGCGCTGCGCGATCACCAGGCCGAACAGCGCGCCCGGATCGCGCGCGTTGAAGTGCAACGCCGCCTCGAACTGGTGCACGGCCTCGGGCAGGTGGTTGCGTGCCAGCTCCGAGTAGCCGAGCATGCGCCGCACCTCGGCGCTGTCATCGACTTGGCCGGTGGCCAAGGTCAGCACGCGCGCCGCTTCCTCGGGGCGCCCGCGCTTGAACAGCAGCTGCGAGAGCGCCACATATCCGGGGAACGACTTCGGCGCCTTGGCGATCGTGTCGCGGAAGGCGGCTTCGGCTTCTTCCCAGCGCTCGATCGCCGCCAGCGCTTGGCCGCGCCAGAGCACCACCTCGGCGTCGGCGGGATACTGGCCCGCCAGCGCGTTCGCGCGCGCGAGCGCCTCCTCCCCGCGCTGCAGCGCGAGCAGGGCCTGGATCGCGCCGAGCGCGGCGTCGAGCTTCGGGTTCGAGCCGTCGGCGCGGCGGGCGTCGGCGTTTGGGCCCTTTGCGCCGAGCGCGGAGTCGAAGCGCGAGAGCGCGTCCGACGGGCGCCCGAGCCGCATCAGCATGCGGCCCGAGCCGAGCAGCACCTCGACCTGCAGCGGGTCTGCGCGCAGGGCTTGCTCGTAGGCGCTCTGGGCTTCGCGCGGGTGATCGCGCCTTTCTTCGAGCTTGCCTTCGAGGGCCAACGCGCGCGCGCGCTCGGCGCGCGAAGGCCGGGCGCTCACGCCGTCGATCGGCGCCGCCCCCGACGCGAAGCGCACGTGTTCGAGCGCCACGTCGAGCTCGCCGCGCTCGAGCGCGCGCTCGGCGAGCATGGCGTGCGCGGCCGAATGGCGCGGGCTCGCGCTGAGCACAGCGCGCGCCGCTTGCTCTGCCGCTGCAGGCTGGCCCGCGGCGAGCAACGCGCGCGCCAGGCCCCAGCCCCCGCGCGCTACTTCGCCGCGCTTCACCGCGTTTCGGAACGCGGAGGCGGCCTGCTGCGGCTGCTTCTCCAGGAGTCCGATCTCGCCCTCGAGCAGCGCGCGGTACGCATCGCCCGCGTCCGGGACGGCCGCCAACAGCCGCTTCGCTTCAGCGAGCTCACCGCGGCGCGCGGCATCGGCGGCGCGCGCCAGCAGCAGCGCCGGGCTGTCTGCCCCGCGTTCGAGGGCGCGCGCGAGGATCGCCGCCGAGCGCTGGGCGCTTTGGGCGTCCTCGCCGAAGCGCAGCTGATAGAGCGCCTCGTGCAGCAAGCTGCGCGCGAGCAGCGCGCGATTGAGCCCCGCCTCGTTACGCGCATCGCTCAGCGTCACGAGCGCCTTGCGCATGTCCACATAAGTGTCGGCGCGCGCCTGGCGTTCGGCCTGTTCGATCGCGCGACGCACGTGCGCGGCGTCGCCCGCGGCGGGCAAGAGTTGCTCGAGCAGATACACGCCGAAGTAGCCGTGCTGCGTGAAGAGGCCGAGGGCCACGCCGCCCACACCGAGCGCGAGTAC
>CAZYWR010000295.1:0-2839 GCA_964651185.1 uncultured Polyangiales bacterium | reverse complement strand
ATCCGGTTCTTGAGCTACACACAGGCCGAGTTCATCAAGTACCTCAACAACGTGCGCAACTCCATGCTGATCAGCTTCGCCAACGAGATGTGGCTGCTCGGCTCGCACCTCGGCATCGAGGCCAACCCGTGCCTCGAGCTGCTCACGATCATCTCGGAGACGATCTGGAACCCGGCCTATGGATCGACCGGCGGCGCGCCTTACGGCGGCACCTGCTTCCCGAAAGACACGAAGTCGCTCCTCGCTTTCGCCACGGATGAGGGAGTGCAGATGCCTCTGCTCGACGCGACCATCCGGGTCAACGACAAGCTCGAGCAATTGGCCGCGGAAGGCAAGGCGCGGCCCGCGATCATCCGCGGGCTCAACTGGCGCCCCAACCCTGGTTACCGCGGATAAGGCGAGCACCCGCGCGTTCAGCGCCGGTGCGGCATGCGCTCCCAGCTCTTGGTGATGCGATCCATGGCCTTGAACAGCTCGGCCGCGCGCGCGTCCAGCTCGCACTCGAATTCGTAGTGCCGCATGCCGGCGAGAAACCGTCCATACAGGTAATTGCTCATCTCGCGCCGGAAGAAGTTCACCTCCTGAAGCGTGTAGAACAACGAGTTCGCTGCCTTCTCACAGTTCATGAGACGGATGCGCGAGCAATTGACGAACACGCAGTTCTCGAAATCGCCGAGCAGATCGATCGTATCGCAGTCGATGAAGTAGCAGGACTTCACGCTCCCGTGATTGAGAATGCCGTGAGACCGGACCAAGTAATTGCCGGATGCGTCAGGGGCGCTCATGCTCATCGCGAGCGCGCGCAGGAGCTTGGCGTAAGAGGCTCCGTTCGCAGCCCAGTCCTCCCAGTGTCCGCGAGCCACCACGCCGCCGAGCGTGATATTCGAGGTCTCGAGCAGCGCACGGAACGCTGCTTGAGCAGGTGAGAGCATCTGGCGCGGCAGGTGAAGGCTCTCGAAGACGAGCTCGCTGAAGGACCAGCCAATCTCGTCGAGCTGACGGACGAAGGGCTTATGCTGCGGGTCGGCCGCGAACCCTTCGACGACCTGCGCGAGGTGGCTGAGCTGCTCGATCGTCGAGAACAGCTGAAACGTGTTCGCGAGGGTGTGATCGGGCGTGTGCTGCGGAATGAGCGAGCGGTGGCCCGGCTTCTCGACAAAGCCGCTGAGCACGCCATCCTCCGTCAGCTCCACCACGCCGAGAGACCCCAGCGCGCGTTCCACGGACGTCTCGGTGACGATCGTCGTCAATGTGTGGCGTGAGACCACCCTGGCCAGCGTCTGCGGATCGAACGTGTCATACAAGAAATACTGGTCGATCGGGATCATCAGGGCGCAGCCCTTGATGAGGGGCAAGCTGCCGGCGACGCACGTGAGCAGCATCTCGAGCGCCGATCCACTCGGGAAGCGAATGGCCGCTTTGGAAGGGTTCCCGTGCTCATACGACAACGGAAACATGCGGGTCGCGAGCCCGGCGTCATGGATGTAGACGATCGTGTCGAAGCTACGGCGCTCCAACGGAGACAGCCTCTGCAGAATCTCCTCGTGCGCTCGCAGATACCCGAGCAGATTGCCACGCAGGAGAGGCTGCTCGCTGCGCTGTATCAACTCAGCTCGAAAAGGCCCGCCATGACGGCGCTCGATGGCATGCTGAAACAACTCCACCGCAGCGGCGGCCTTTTTGGGCTCGAGCGCGCTGTGGGAAGTCAGCACGAGAAGACAGCTCGAGGCCAAGTCCACCTTACTACTCTATCTCAATCGAGGGCGGCGCTCCCAAAAACGAGCTCCCCGTGGCCACTTTGCGTGCCGTATCGCGTGCAGGCCAGCGAGCTTGCGTAGCAAGATTCTCGCGCCCGCGAGGTGAGGGACGGTGCGACGCGACCTCGCGCGTGCGACCTGGTCGGGCGTTCCGGTCGCGATGATCGGACCGCCTGCGTCGCCTGCCCCCCGGTCGCGAACGCGTTCAGCGCGGAAAGGCCGCGGCATTGCCGCCGTCGACCGTGATCACCGAACCAGTGGTCGCCGCAGCTGTCGCCAAATAACCGAACGCGCGCGCGACATCCTCTGCGCGCGTTTCGCGGCGCAGGAGGTTGTCGCGGAAGTACTCGTCCGGCGAGACGCCGCGCGCGCGGGCCCGCTCTTCCACGATGCCGTCGAACAGCGCGGTACGGATGCGGTCGGCGTTGACCGCGTTCGCGCGGATGCCGTACGCGCCGAGGTCCACGGCGTACTGGCGCATGAGCGCGATCAGCGCCGCTTTCGGCACGGCGTAGGGGCCGAACTCCTTGCCCGGGTTGAAGGCGCTCTTCGAGGCGTTGAACAAAAGGCAGCCGCCCATGCCCTGGGCGAGCAGGAGCTCGGTCGCGGCGCGCGCGGCGTTCTGGTGGCCGAGCAGGTTCAGCTCGAGCGAGCGGCGCAGCGCGAGGTCACCGCCTTCGCGGTGCAGCAGACCGCCAGGCGCATTGCCAGCGTTGGACACCACCACGTCGAGGCCGCCGAACGCGTCGATCGCGGCCTCGACGACGCGCGCGCAGGCCGCGGGATCGGTGACGTCGGCGGGCGCGGATGCGATGCGGGCGCCGTAGCGCTGCGCGAGCTCGCGCTCGGCCTGGACCAATGCGTCCTCGTCCGCGTCCGCGAGCAGGACGTGCGCCCCGAGATCGAGCAAATGCAGGGCAGTTGCGCGCCCGATGCCGCGCGCCGCGCCGGTCACCAACGCGATCTGCCGCGCGAGCGGGCCGGCGAGCGGCTTCGCGCTCTTGAGCTTGGCTTGCTCCAAACTCCAGTACTCCACGTCGAACAGATCGCCGAGCGAGACGGGCGCGTACTGGCCGATGGCC
>CAZYWR010000294.1:0-1996 GCA_964651185.1 uncultured Polyangiales bacterium | reverse complement strand
CCTAGCCAGCGCTGAATCCGGTCGAGCTCGAGCTCCGCGATCTCGAAGCGCTCGCGCACGCACGCGCGGTGCAGAAAATCGAGCACGTCGCTGAGATAGAGGCGCGAACCCAACAGCTCGAGCAGCGCGAAGAACGCTTCGGCCACCTGCGACGACGACAGCGCGCGCCGATCGGCGATCCGGAATGGCATGCTCGCGCCCGAGCGGGGCTCCGCGAACACGGCCTCGATCGCGGGCGCGTAGCGCTCGATGTCGGGCGTGAAGACGATCACGTCGCGCGCCTCCAACGTGGGATCGCGCTCGAAGCGGGCGCGCAGCTGATCGCGCAGCACTTCGAGCTCGCGCACCACGCCGTGACAGACGTGGAGGCGCACGCTGTCGTCGTGCTCGGATATCGGCAGCGGACGTTCGAGCCCCGCGCGCACGCGCGAGCGCGCGACCAAGCCGACCAAATCGCTCTGCAGCGCGCGCAGCATGCTGTCGTGGCCCGGCGGCTCGAACAAATCCGGCTCCGGCTCGACGTAGGGGACCGTCTCCAGCAGCTCGACAAACTCGCGGCTCACTTTGCCGAGCTCCGCGAGCAAGCCGAAGAGATCGCCGTGCGCGCGCTCGCGCCGATCGAGATCGCCCCAGTACTCACGCGACGGCGCGAGCAGATACAGGTGGATCTCGAGCTGCTCTGCGACCCGCGCCAGGAGCCGTAGAAACGCCGGCGGCAACGTCGAGAGGCCGAACAGCGCCACGCGCTCGGGCAGGCCGTCCTGACCGGGACGCAGCGCGAGCCCTTCGTCCAGCGCGCGCTCGAAGGCGCGCATGCGCTGCGCCAGATGCACTGCGCTCGCCTCCGCGCTCAGCCGGCGAAAGAGCTGCGCCTGAAACGCGTGCGGGCCGTCCGCATGGAAGCCTTCGCCGCGCTCCCACGCGAGCACGAGCTCCGGCCGATAGACCGCGTATTGATCGAAGCGTTCGGCCAAGCGCCGCGCGATCGCGAGCAGGCGTTCGTGGTCGCGATCGTCGCGCAAATAGGCGGCGACGTCGCGGAAGGCCGGCTCCGCGAGCTGTTCCGGCAACATTCTGGCGACGCGGAAGAGCAGCGCCTCCGGATCGAAGCTGAGCGCGTCCTCCGGCACGGGCCCGAGCCCGCGCTCGAGGAACAGCTCGATCAGGGCGCGCGGAAACGGAAACCACGGATTGGCCCAGACGCCGAGCCGCCGCGCCAGGAAGGCCGAAAGCCAGCGCTCCATGCCGGGGCCCTGCACCACGATGCACTCGCGCGCGAACGGATCCGCGATCGGCCTTTCGACCACGCGCGCGAGGCTCTCGGCGAGCCGTTCCAGGCGATTGCTGCGGTGGACCAGGAGCGCCACGGCGCGAGCTTAGCTCGCCCGGCGCGCGCCACGCCGAGGAACTCGACAGCGCCGCGGGTGTGCGTCATCGTGTCCGCGATGTGGCGTTGCTGTCTGTGCTCGCTCTCGTGTGTGGCTGCGCTCGCATGCGGCAGTGACAAGGCGCTCCTCTCGCTCGCCGACCTCTGCCCGGAGCTCGCGTCGGACATCTGCGAGACGCGCGACGGTTGCTGCAATCAGCCCGACCAGGTCGCCTGCGTGCAGGCACGAGAACCCAGCTTTGTGGCCGCGCTGAGCAGCTACACGGCCGAAGGCAGCTTGCGCTACGATGCCGAGTACGCGGCGCAGCAGCGCGCAGCCGTGCGCCCAGCGCTCGATCACTGCGAGTCCACGCCGGGCCTTTGGCAGTTCTTCAAGGGCGGCCTCGGGAGCGGCGCGCCATGCGAGCGCGACGCCCAGTGCGCGAGCGGCCATTGCGCGGCCGACGTGCATACTTGCGGCGACGCGATCGTCATGCCGCTCTGCTCGCCGCCATAACCCGCGGGCCGCGCAGCGCGCGCTCACGCGTGCTTGCCCGCGTAGCGCTCGAAGAGCGCGAGCAGCTCGCGCGCGTTGCCGTCCGTGTCGTGCTGTGCGCGCACCCGATCGTA
>CAZYWR010000293.1:0-2495 GCA_964651185.1 uncultured Polyangiales bacterium | reverse complement strand
GCACCGAGCGCGAGCGCGCGCAGCGCCGGACCCGATCGCGCCGCCGTGGTCGCCGCGATGAATCGGCTCTCCGAACCGCTGCGCCGCTGCGTGGGCGACGAGCACGGCGTCGCGGACGTCACGCTCACCGTACGCGCGCCGGGCGTGGTATCGCACGCGCTGGTCGAAGGCAAGTACGCGGGCTCCGAGAAGGGGTCGTGCATCGCGCGCGCGCTGCGCAACGCGAAGCTCCCGCGTTTTTCGGAGCCGATCACGCGCATCGAGTACCCCTTCCAGCTGTGACCCGCCGCAAGCTCGGCCCGTCAACCGCCGTTGACTTCGCGTCGAACGGGCGGCTATAGTGCGCGCCGCGTCATAAACCTGCGAAGATACGACGGAAGCCGCCCGGGTCAGAGCCTGGAGACGGGGCGCGTGCCAGGGGAGGGAAGGATGGCGAAGGCCGTGGACAGGTCGAAGCGTGCGCTTTCGCGCGCGAGCCAGATGTCGCACTACGCACCGACGGGCGTGCGCCAACGATGCGAAGGCGCGCTCGGACGCGCGGGCCAACGATGGAAGCCGTGGGCGCTGGCGCTCGGGCTCGCGCTCGCTGCGCTGGGCTGTCATGCGAACCCTGACGATCCCGCCGGTCAGGCCAAGGAGCTCGCCGATCCAGTTCGTCGCGAATACGCGATCGGCAACTTGACGCGTTTGTACGCCAAGGCGCTCACTGACGCGAAGAGCGATCGCAACGCGCCCAACGTCAAGCAATTCGATGACGTCACGTACGAGCAGCTCGTGAAGACGTACATCGAGCATCCAGAGGACACGCGCAACGGCGAGCTGATTATGGCGCTGCTCTTCGAGATGCGCGATCCGCGCACCCTGCCGGCGCTGCTCAAGGCGCTGGAGTGGCGGACCGAGGTCAACGAGGAGCACGCGATCTGGGCGGCCCGCACCTTGGCCGTGATCGACATCCCGCCCGATAAGCGCGCCGAGGCGGTGAAGAAGGTGGCCGAGGCGCTCGACCGCGTGAGCGGCAAGCGCCCGGTCGACAACCGCATGCGCGTGGAGTTTCTGCGCACCTTGGGCGAGCTCGACGATCCAGCGGCGGCTGACGTGCTGAGCAAGGTGGCGCTGCGCCAGTCGGAAGAGCAGAATTTCTTGATCAACAATCTGGCCGTCGAGCAGCTCGGGCGCCTGGCAGATCCGCAGACCGTACCGGCGCTGATCGAGGCGCTCTACCTGTTCGACCCGGCCGATCCGCGCAATCGCCTGACGCAGACCGTGCCTGCCGCGCTGGTGCGCATCGGCAAGCCCGCGCTGGCGCCGCTGGTGAAGGTGCTCCAGGGCAAGGATCCCAAGGCGCTCGCCAGCTCGAAGGCCTGGATCGAGGCCATCCGCCAGCGCGCGCCGGATATGGCGGCGCAGATGAACGCCGAGGCCGAGATGAAAAAGGAGGCCGAGTACGCGCTCGGCGTGCTCGGCTTCCCGGATGCGATCCCGCCGCTCGTGCAGGCGGCGAGCGACCCGGACAAAGGTGTGCAGCTGGGCGCTGCGGTCGCGCTCGCGCAGATCAACCGTAGCGACGCCGACACGGCGAAGATTCGCGAGGTCCTGATCAAAACCTACGAGCACCAGGACAAGACCCAACGCATGCAGGTGCTGCGCGCCATGCAGCACCTGTACGATCCCGGCCTGCAGCCGTTCCTTCTGCAAGTCGCAAAGACTCCGGAGGAGGAGCTGCCAGACATTCGCGTGATCGCGCTCAATGCCTACGCGATGCTGGCCAACAAGGCGGAAGCCGCGCAGGCCAAGGCCTTGATCGCCGCCGACAAGAGCCCGTTCAAGAGCACGCTCGAGGCGCAGAACGCGGCGCTCCTGGCCGCCGCTGCCGAATGCGATGAGGAGCTCGCGTGCTGGTCGAAGAAGCTCGACGGCAAAGACGAAAACGTCGTGCGCAAGGCCACGTACATGCTGGCCCGGCTCGGACGCGGCAAGCAGCCGGTGATCGATGCCCTGGTCAAGAAGCTCGACCACCCCAAGGAGATGGTGCGCGGCGACGTGCTCAGCGCGCTCGACTTCGTGGCCGTGAGTGGCTCGCCCGACGCGGTCGCGAAGATCGACCAGATCCGCAAGGCCGAAGAGGGACGGGCGATCTGGAATCACGTCAAGGATCGCGCCATCGCGACCCAAGCCAAGCTCGCCGCGCGAGGCAAATGAACGCCGCGCGCGTGGAGGGGGGACCCGCGTGCAGTGGAAGCATCTGCGAGAAGGCTCCGGCGCGCTGCTGATCGTGGCGGCGCTGTTCGTGCTCGGGATGGGCGTCCGCCACCTGCGCGATCAAGAGTTCGTGGGCGCGGTGCTGCTGATCAGCGTGAGTCTCGCGCTGGTGCGGGCCGGCGTGGAGCTGCTCCGGCCTTCGATGGGGGAGTGAATGGTGAGCCGGCTCGCAGCCCTCGCGCTGATCGTGCTGGGCGCCTGTAGCGAGGGCGCACGCACGCGGGCGCCGGAGCGTG
>CAZYWR010000292.1:0-1921 GCA_964651185.1 uncultured Polyangiales bacterium | reverse complement strand
CGCTCGCGCGCGCGCTCGCCGTGGATCCCAAGGTGCACTTGCTCGACGAGCCGTTCGGCGCGCTCGATCAGCGGGTGCGCGAGGAGCTGCGGCGCCGCCTGCGCAAGCTGCACGACGAGCTGCGCGTCACGACCGTGCTCGTCACCCACGACCAGGAAGAAGCGCTCGAAGTCGCCGATCGCGTGGTGGTCATGCACAAAGGTACAATCGAGCAGGTGGGTACGCCGACCGAGATCCTCGACCATCCGCAGACGCCGTTCGTCAACGAGTTCGTCGGTGACGTGAACACCTTACGCGGCGTCATCCAGGACGGCCACGCCCAGATCGGCGCGCTGCGCATCGCCGCTCAAGGGCATCCGAGCGGCACCGAAGTGCGCGCGCTCGTGCGCACGTACGACCTCAAGATGTGGCGCGACGAGCAGGGCATCGCCACCGTCACCCACATGCACGCGCTCGGCGACCGGGTGAAGGTGACCACGAAGGTCGACGGCGCCGGCGAACTGCTCGCCCAGTTCCCGCGCCGCAGCAGCCTGCTACGCGGCGTCGAGCCCGGCTGCCGCGTAGCGGTCGAAGTGACCCTCGCGCGCATCTACGCAGCTTGACGCACGGCGCGCAGGCGGCGACAACGTCGCGGATGCCCGAGTCGGTCTCGCCGTTGCAGGCGCTGTCGGTGCAATCGAATTACAGTCGAGCGAGGGGCTTTCGCCTGCCCCACGCAGAAACCGGGTCCCCCGGACGGACCACGATCAGAGCCCCATGACTTCGATCGCTTCTGCAATCCCGCACCGGATTAGCAGAAGGACGGTGCGAGCTTGGCCAGCCGTCCCCGGAGTTTGCAGGCGTCTTCTAACAACCGCGCGCTCTCCGCCCCTTCGCGACCCATCACCAGGCCGACTGCGAAGGCCGCCGTTGGATTGCAACGACCGTCGCCGATCGCGCCGGCACGGAGAACGTCGGCCGCGATCTGGTCATGGATGCGGAGGTCGTTGAGCCGCCCGAGCGTATCTTGAAGCTCCTTGAGCACCTTCAGGAACTTACGTCGAGCATTGGCGCGCGGAAACAGCGACGCGAAGAATTCGCTGCCATAGCGCAGCTTCTTCGCCGCGATCCGCAGCGCATGCCGCTCGCCTGGGGCGAGCCGGTCGAGCCTCTTCAGCTCCTTCAGGATCTTCTTGGCCCGGCGCCGGAGGATCTTGCGCGCCACAGTCCGCATCCGTTGCGCGCGACGTACACGGCGCCGCGGATCGCGATCGCTCGCCCACTCGCCGCTGCTCAGCCAGAGCGCCGTACCGGCGAAGAGCTGCCGGCAGCGATCGCTCGCCAGGGCGCGTTTGGCGTCTTCGAGGCGCAGCGCGCGCAGCTCGCCCAGCGTGGCTTTGAGCTCGCCCAGTTCGCGATGGTGAGGATCGGTGCGCAGCAGCGGGCCCACGGTCTCCTCCGCGAAGACGTGATAGTCGCGCGCGGGACCGAGCTGTTCGGTGAGCCAGCGCAGCTCGACCTTGACCGCTTCGCTCTCTCGCTCAGGGAGCATCGCCTTGAACAACGAGAGCGCCGCCCGCAATCGGCGCAGGCCGATGCGCATCTGGTGCACGCCCTCTGGATCTCCCCGGCGGACCGCCGCCTCATTGCCCGAAACCTGACGCAGGCACGACAGTCCGATGATGCGAAAGGCGTCCGCGACCGTGACTTTACGCGCGAGCTCGACGTGCTCGGCATACACGACGCCGGCGTCTTGTTCGCGCGCCAAACCGTCTCCGCGCTCGGCACGCGACCTCGCACCGTTCCGGACGGGAAGTTCGTCTGCCATGTTCGCGCAGTGTAGCGCCGGCAGCGCGCGCGCGCTCAGCCGGCGAGTCCCTCACGCAGGAGGCGGCGCTCGGTAGTGAGCGTTTTGAGACGGCTGGCGACCGCCTCCACCCCC
>CAZYWR010000291.1:0-16022 GCA_964651185.1 uncultured Polyangiales bacterium | reverse complement strand
GATCACGCCGTCGGGCTGCCCGGCGCTCGCGAAGGTCTTCTTGATGCCCGCCGAGAGCATGGAAGACGAGGAGAACACGAAGACCACGAGCGCGATGCCGAGCGCGGCCGCCAGACTGGTCGCCTTACGGACCGCGAGGCTGCGTAGATTGTAACGGATCGGAATCAGCTTTTTCATGCTTTTCCCCGGCTCCTACGCGATCCCGCGCAGCGCATCGACCACGCGCAGCTTGGAGGCGAAATAGGCGGGGACGCCGCCCGCGATGCCGCCCAACGTGAGCGAGAGCAGGACGGCGGCCGTGGCCACCCAAGGGTTTACATGGCAGTACGGGAAGAACGCGCCGACGTTCTCCTCCATCCAGCGCCCGATGCCGAACTCGATGATCGGATACGCGATCAAGAGCCCCACGGCGCCGCCCAACACGCCGGTAAGCATGGACTCGCCCACGATGAAGGCGGCCACCTGCCGCGGTTTGTATCCCATGGCCCGGAGCACGCCGTACTCGTTGGTCCGCTCACGCACGCCCATCGCGATGGTGTTCGCCAAGATCAACAACATGATGATCAGAATGGCAAAGGACACCACGTCGACCGCGCGCAGCGCCGCCGCAACACCGGACAAGAAAGCGGAGGTGAACGAGCGCTCGTCTTGGCTCAGCGTGCGGATCTCCTTTGTCTCGAAGCTCTTGTCGATGGCGCGGCCGATGTCCGCGGAGTGAGCGGGATCATCGACGCGACTCACCATCCAGCCGATCCTGTCTTTCATGCGCGCGAACGGCACGCCCTCGTTCAGGTAGTCCCAGCGGAAGAAGAAGCTCGAGCGGTCCACGGTCTTACCCGTGCCCGTGTAGATGCCGACGATGTCGAACTGCCAGCCGCTGCCGAACACGCCGCTGTCGAGCGTGACGCGGTCGCCGATCTTCCAGCCGAGCTTCTTGGCGAGCGTATCTCCGACCAGCACGCCGGTACGCTTTTCGAGGAACACGGCCTTCTCCTCGGGCTTGATCATGATCTCGTCGTAGACGTCGAAGTAAGTGCTAGGGTCGACAGCGTACTTGGCGAAGAACTCGCGCTCGCGCGGTGGGTACTTGGCGGCGAACCACGTCGCGTACGTCGCGGCCTTCACGTGCGGCTGCGCACGAAGCTGGTCGATGTAGCGTTTCGGGAGGGTCATCGCGATCGTGATCTTGTTGCGCGTGAAGACCCGATCCTTCGGGGCCGCTTCGACCGCGACCGTCCAAGACCACAAGAGCGTCCGTAAGAACACGAAGGTGAGTACCGCGACCGCCATCGCGCAGATGGTCAGGATCAAGCGCAGCTTGTTGCGAAGCACGTTCCTCGCTGCGAGGCCGGCGAGCGTCATTCCAGCGCCCCCTTATTGAGGCGCCGGATCACCGTCGCGCGCTCCGCGGCGATCGGGTCGTGCGTGACCATCACGATGGTCTTTCTCATCTCTTTGGTCAGCTTCTCGAAGAGATCCAAGACATCGTCCGCCGCGCGCCGGTCGAGATCGCCGGTAGGTTCGTCGGCCACCAAGATGCTGGGGTCGTGCACGATCGCGCGCGCGATGGCGACGCGCTGTTCCTGCCCGCCGGAGAGCTCGCGTGGATAGTGATCCAAGCGATCTTCGAGCCCCACCAAACGCAGCGCCACGTGCGCGCGCCGCTTGCGCTCGCGCGCGGGCATGCTCGTGAGCAGGAGCTGTAGCTCGACGTTCTCGAGTGCCGTGAGGACCGGCAGTAAGTTGTGAGACTGGAAGATGAAGCCGATCGAGCTCGACCGCCATTCCGCGAGCTTCTCCTCATTGAGCTGATCGATGCGCTTCCCCGCGACCTCTACGGTGCCCGCGCTCGGGCGATCGAGTCCGGCGATCAGATTCAGCAGCGTCGATTTGCCAGAACCAGAGGGCCCCATGATCGCCTCGAAAGACCCCTCGGGAATGTCGAGATCGAGATTTTCGAGCACCTTCAGCTGCTGGCCGCCGCGCTGATACATCTTCTCGACGCCGCGCAATTTGACGATGGCCTGGGTCGCGGTCTGAATGGCTGCTCTCTGCGATGCAGACTCTCGTGCTACGCGCGCGCCCTCGGCGTCGCCGCTCTGCCGCTTCGCGCTCCTCGAGTCGCTCTGCACGGAGGTGCCTACTGCGTCCGGCATCAGGGGGCTCCTTTCCATTTCGCCGATAGCCATCCGCCGACTCGCAGACAGCCCGGGACGAGGCCCACGCTACGATAGCTGGAGATGTCTGACCAGCGCCTCTCCGTCCTCCGATGGGGCTCTCGGCTGCCTGACGTTCTACGCGGCACCGCGGTCCGCGAGGACTTTCGCCACAATGCTGGGCGCGACCGTCGTCCTAAGTCGCTGTCATGCCGTTCGTGGCGACTGCGATGCGCGATCGATGCAAGTCGCCTCATGTCCCATGTTGGCGACATCCTGAATCGGCTTCAGAAAGAAGATGCGATCGGCGTCCGCGAGCTCGAGCGGGCGGCCGGACACGGTGGCGCCGAAGATCGCTTGCGTGCGATCGGCCATGCGCGCGAGCACGATGGCCCAGGCGGCCTGCACCAAGATGGGATGCGCCACGAGACGCCGTCCACCGCGAGGTGATGCACCACCATCAGCACGCGCGCTCAGCCGCGCTTAGCTGGAGATGCCATCGGCGGTCAGCGGGAGCGGACAGCCTTGGGACGGCTTCCCACGAATGTCGCCAGATGTTTACCCGTCAGGGTCGATTTCGCTGCCACCAGCTCGGCCGGGGTGCCTTCGAACACGATTCGCCCGCCGTCGTGGCCGGCGCCGGGGCCGAGGTCGATGATCCAGTCGGCGTGCGCCATCACCGCCTGGTGATGCTCGATCACGATCACTGATTTTCCGGAGTCGACGAGTCGGTCCAGCAGCGCGAGCAGTTGCGCGAGGTCGGCCAAATGCAGTCCGGTGGTCGGCTCGTCGAGCACGTAGACGCCGCCGTCGGCGCCCATGTGCGTCGCGAGCTTGAGTCGCTGGCGCTCGCCACCCGACAGCGTGGTGAGCGGCTGGCCGAGCCGCAGGTAACCGAGCCCCACGTCGGCCATGCGCTGCAGGATCGCGTGCGCAGCCGGCGTGTGCGCCTTGCCTGCGCCGAAGAAGCCGGCCGCTTCATCGACCGACAGCTCGAGCACCTCGGCGATGTCGAGCCCGCCGAGCTTGTAGTTCAGCACCGACGCCTGGAACCGGCGGCCCTCGCAGTCCTCGCAGACTGTGGTGACCCCTGCCATCATCGCGAGGTCGGTGTAGATCACGCCGGCACCGTTGCAGGTCGCACAGGCGCCCTCCGAGTTGGCGCTGAACAGCGCCGGCTTGACGCCGTTTGCCTTCGCGAACGCCTTGCGAATCGGCTCCAACAGATCAGTGTACGTCGCTGGGTTGCTGCGCCGCGACCCCCGGATCGGAGTCTGGTCGACCGACACGACCCCTTCCCTGCCTCTCACCGAGCCGTGGATCAGCGAGCTCTTGCCCGATCCGGCCACGCCGGTCACCACCACCAGCGCGCCGAGCGGAATGTCGACGTCGACGCCCTTCAGGTTGTGCGTGCGGGCGCCACGCACCTCCATGACGCCCGATGGTTTCCGCACCGACGGCTTCAGAGAGGCGCGGTCGTTCAAGTGACGTCCCGTGAGCGTGCCACTGACCAAGAGCCGTTCGACGCTGCCCTCGAAGACCACCTCGCCGCCCGCTGCGCCAGCGCCAGGGCCGAGGTCGACGACGTGATCGGCGATCGCGATCGTCTCCGCCTTGTGCTCGACCACGAGCACAGTGTTGCCCTTGTCGCGCAGGCGCAACAAGAGGCCGTTCATGCGCTGGATGTCGTGAGGGTGCAGCCCGATAGTCGGTTCATCGAAGACGTAGGTCACGTCGGTGAGCGACGACCCGAGGTGGCCGATCATCTTCACGCGCTGCGCTTCGCCGCCTGACAGCGTGCCGGACGGACGGTCGAGGCTGAGGTAGCCTAGCCCGATCTCCACGAACGAGTCGAGCGTGTGCCGTAGCTTGGCCAAGAGCGGCGCCACGGACGGCTCGTCGAGATTGCGCACCCACGCAGCGAGGTCACTGATCTGCATCGCGCAGACATCGGCGATGCTGACCTTCTTGATCTTGGAGCTTCGCGCGGCCTCGTTGAGCCGCGTGCCGCCGCACTCGGGGCACACGGTGAAGGTGACCGCGCGCTCCACGAATGCCCGCACGTGCGGCTGTAGCGCGTCGACGTCCTTGGACAGCATCGACTTCTGGATCTTGGGAATCAGCCCCTCGTAAGTCAGGTTGATGCCCTCGACCTTGATCTTGGTCGGCTCCTTGTGAAGTAGATCGTGGAGCTCCTTCTTGGTGAACTTGCGGATCGGCTTGTCCGGATCGAAGAAGCCGCAGCCTCTGAAGATGCGCCCGAACCACCCATCCATGCTGTAGCCTGGGATGGTAAGGGCACCTTCGTTGAGCGACTTCTTGTCATCATAGAGCTGGGACAGGTCGATGTCGCTGATCTGACCCATGCCCTCGCAGCGCGCGCACATGCCGCCGGTGCGCGTGAACACGCGCTTTTCGGTCTTGCCGGCTCCCTTCTCGATCGTGATCTCGCCGACCGCGCGGACCGACGGGATATTGAACGAAAAAGCGTTGGATGAGCCGATGTGCGGCTTGCCCAGACGGCTGAACAGCACCCGCAGCATCGCGTTGGCGTCCGTGGCGGTTCCGACCGTCGAGCGCGTGCTCGTACCCATTCGCTCCTGGTCGACGATGATCGCGGTCGTCAGCCCTTCCAGCACATCGACTTCGGGCCGCGCCAAGGTCGGCATGAACCCCTGCAGGAAGGCGCTATAGGTCTCGTTGATCAGGCGTTGCGACTCGGCCGCGATGGTGCCGAACACCAATGACGACTTGCCCGATCCCGAGACGCCGGTGAACACCGTCAGCCGGCGCTTCGGGATCTCGACGCTGACGTCCTTGAGATTGTTCTCCCGCGCGCCCTGGACACGGATCAGGTCGTGGCTGTCTGCTAGATGCTGATTGGAGGAGGCCATATTTGCGACCCGATCATGGAGCGCCGTTGGGCTTCGACGCGCGACTCCACGAGGCCCGCCTCGCGCAGCACGCGCAGGTGTTGGGACACCGAAGTTTGCGGCATCTTCAGCCGGCGTTCGATCTCGCCCACGGACCGCTCCGAAGACGCCAGCAGGCTGAGGATGGCCCGGCGGTTCGGCTCCGCGATGATCGCGAACGACGATTCCACGCTCGTGTATATACGTGTTCGTTCATATTCGTGTCAAGTCACGTTCGGAATTGCGGAAAAAGGCGAGGGGGTCGGCCGCGTCCGGCGCGAGCGAAGAGCGCGTGCTCGATCCGGAGGACTTCGGCGGGCCAACCGTCGCCCGCGTGCGCCTCCCCTGCCGTGTGCCGTACGGACTCCACGGCGCGTGGCTCGCGGATGCGGATGTGACACCGGACCGCGCTTGAACGGAGCCGTCGCGGGCGAGTGTCCGCTGTCTTCCCGGGCGGGCGGATGGACGGCACGCAGCACGTCGAAAAAGCCGACGACTGCCTGCCGCCTCACCCGACGCGCGAGCTACGCTGCACGAATCGCCGCTGGATGAGGCGAGCCGCTCATGAAACGGCGTCGCTGGCGGCTCCAGCTTGCATCAGCGAGGCGATGGCGGCGTAGGCCTCGCGCCAGGCGCCTTCGAGCTCCAGGCTCCAAGCGTCGCCGGCGGCCTCGGCGATAGTCGCGAGCAAGCTCGCGCCGACCCAGTCGTACATCTCGCGCGTCACGCCGTAGTCCACGTGTTTGCGACCCATGGCCGCGAGCGTTTGCCGAAGCCAGTGGGCGTCTTCGATGTGCTCCATCACGGACACGAGCGCCTGCTGAAGCATTTCCGCTTGCTTAGGGCCGTTTGCACCGAACAGCGGCCGTACTTGCGGATAGCGCGTGAACAGGATTTCGTAGAACCGCGTCGTCAGCTGCGGCTCGCGCTCGATCACGAGGTCGAAGCTGCTGCGAAGCAATGATGCGTCCAATGTCATGTTTCTTTCCATCGTTGGGGTTGACTCGAGCGCGCGCGCCATATTAGGTATGCGCAAAACCTATTAAGTCAAACCGTCGTCATGCAGCTCACGCTTTTTTCCGACTACGCTCTGCGCACGCTCCTTTACCTGGCGCTCCACCCCGAGGAGACGGTGCCCGCCTCGGCGATCAGCGATGCGTTCGGCAGCTCCAGCGATCACATCGCAAAGGTGGCAAAGTGGCTGACGCAGCAGGGCTACGTCAGCGCCACGCGCGGCAAGGGCGGTGGGCTGCGCCTGTCGCGCGATCCGAAGGCGATTCGCGTGGGGGAGCTGATCCGCAAGACCGAGCCGCATCTGGACGTGGTCGAGTGCTTTAGCCGCGCCACCAATACGTGCCCGCTCACGCGGGCATGCAAGCTCAAAGAGGTGTTCTATGAGGCGCGTAGCGCCTTCTTGGCCGTGCTGGACGACTACACCTTGGCGGATCTATCGGAAAATCGCGTTCAGCTCGTGCCGCTTCTGATAGCGCGCCGCTGAGGGATCGCACCCGACGAGGCGAGCGGAATCGCGCGCTGGACAGAGTCGAGGGGCGCGACCAGGAGGTATCATCAACCCCCCTGTGATCGCGCCCAGAACATCGAAGCGCCGCAGCGCGACCCCCGCGTGCGGGGCGTGCGAAGGCCGCGCAGCGTCGCCTTATTGGATGTTGGTCTGCTGCGTCTCGAGCGCGGGCGGCACGAGCAAGAGCTGCTTCCAGCGCTCGTCGCCTTCGAGGAACACTTTCTGGAAGGCGAGAGCCTTCCCTCCCGAAAGACCGCTACCCGAGTCGCCGGGACCGAACCAAGACGCCAGATGGTCGGACGACGGGAACTCGATGGTCATCTTGGGCGTGTCGGGGGGCATCTCCCCGTACACGCTGTATGTCATGAGGCCGCAGTCCGCCACGACGTCCACGCTGCCGCACATCAACAACGTCGGGACCGTGACGCCCAGTCCGGTGCCGCCCCAAGGCGCGAGACCAATGGATGTCTTGAGCGTCGGATCGGCCTGCGCCGCGTAGGTCGTGCCCCCGCCACCCATCGAATAGCCGGAAGTACCGTAGCGACCGCTCATCTTGCCTTTCAGCGGACTACCCGCCGTGTTGTTCTCTTGCTTGAGCTGCGCGATCGCGTCCGACAGAAGTCCTCCGCGAATCTGCGGCAGGTCGATCGGACTCGTGGACGTCACCACCGTGACGATGCCCCACGACGCGTAGAACGTCCCCCACGTCGTCATCTCCGGTCCGACGTTCAGAAATCCGGGGCAGATGGAGACGCCCGCGAGAGGTGGCTCCGCGTCGGTGGGGTAGTATACGGTTCCCGCAGGGATGTCGTACGACGCGACCATGTATGGACCCGGCCACGCCGAGAGCTGATCGGGCGGGTCCCCGTGGCATAGGCAATCGCCGTTTTTGCAGCATTTGCCGCCGGTCACCGCGGGCGCGGACGACCCCGCGTCCCGCGCCGGGACCGCACCGCCATCGCGCGTCGGCCCGCCGGCGTCTACCTGGCTGTGCGCAGCGTCAGGCTTCGAACCGCTTGCCCCGGCGTCTGAGCTCGCACCTCCGTCGCTCGTAGCCATGATCGCCGCGTCGATCTTGCCGCTCCCGCCTGCATCTTTTGCGGTCGAGCCTTTCGGGGGGGCCGAAGGCGTCTGGTCATCGTCGCCGGTCGACGCCGTGTCGTCGTCGCCGCTGCCATCGTCGTCACTCGCAGAATCGTCTTCTGCTGCTGACGTGTCTTTGGTCGTTGAGCCATCCGCGCCGCAAGCAGCGAGGAGAGTGAAAACGAGCGCTACGCCCAGGTACAGGCGAGATCGTTCAGACATGTTCCGCCTCCGGCGGCGGCAAACGGCCGCCGCGCACTCGGCCGCGCCGAGCGCGAACATCAATCTCACGAGCGGAATAGAGACACAAGATGGCGAAGTAGCGCGCCTGCAAAGAATCGCGCCGTATCTGAAAAAATGCGAGGGAGACATAGGGAAAGGGGTGTGTCTCCTCTCGTAAGATGCACGCTGATGCGAAAATTGCCGAGATGAGCCAACGGCGGTTCTGCGCGATCGGCGCGCTCCGGAACGCGGCCACCCAGCCATCGAGGACGAGCCTCGCGGCAGAGCGCCGACCGCGCCGCTGCGTCACCCAGCGAGCGATCGAACACTGGATCGGGCTCGGTCTGACTATCCGTCCGTCCCGTCCAATGGTCCGTCCGTCTATCCGCGGCCGCCTGAGCTTGCAATGCCGTGCACGTGTCGATGAGATGTGTCTGACGACCGAGCAGAAGACATCCGAGCTCGTCTCCTCTGACGTCCGTGATTCGTGTACGCTCGCGCGACACGCCGAGCGCGGCCCTGGATCACGCTGCCTGCATAGGGTGGGTCGACCATGCCGATCGCGATCTGTGCGATCGACGATGCACTCCGTGACACGGGGGAGGCGCCGCCTGTTCGCGAGGAAAACCGAGCGCCAAAGTGGTCAATTTCTCGCGCGAAGCGGGGCAGTTCCTGTCGTAGCGAGTGGATCCTGCTGTCGCTTGGACGATCCATTCGTTCTCTTCGCGGCTCAAAATGTTTGCGACGCCGGCGCGCAGCGAAGCATTTTTCCATCCTGACCAATACAGCTTGCTTCCTTTTGTCGACCGCGGCGGTCTAGACTGCGTCGCGGGGGGAGCAACCGCAGTCGCGTACACCGCATTGTCTGCATCGGGCCGGCGTGTGCGGTGCGCCTGCTGCGCGCCCTCAGGGAGCGGCGATATGGTTCACCAATACGTGTTCTTCTGGGGTTCGCTGGCGCTCACATTGCTGTGGACCATCGCCTACGTCTGGGCTCGAGGGCAAAGGGACGTCATCCTCGTAGGTACGGGCTTGGCCTTGCCGCTCTCGTTCCTAGAGCCGTGGTTCCTGCGCGACTACTGGGCACCTGCGTCGCTGTTTCAGCTCTCGGAACGAGTCGGGCTATCGATCGAAAGCTTTGCCTTCTCGTTCGCGTTGGGCGGGCTCGCGCCGCTTCCCGGTCTACTGTTCGTGCCACGCATTCGGAGTTCACTCTTCGAGCCCCGCGCGCGCAGGACGGTCTTCGCGCTTTACGTGACGTTGATCGCGTCCATGGGCGCACTCGGCACGCTCAGCTCGCTGAACAGCATCTACGCGGTATGTCTGAGTCAATTCTTGGTCGGAGTCGGGAGCGCGGCGCTCCGCCCACGCCTGCTGCCCGCCGTGCTCGCCGGGGGGCTCGGCTCGGCGGCGTGGTATTACGCCGGTTTCTTGGCCTTGGACGCGTTGTTTCCGGACTTCATCGCGGGCACCTACTACCCCCATCGCTTCTTGGCCTCAGCTCTCTTCGGGGTCCCGCTCGAAGAGGTCTTGTTCGCGGCCAGCGCCGGCATGAGCTGGTGCGGCATGCTGTTGTGGTCGTGCTTCGACGGACCGGCCGAGCCCGCGAGCGCGCTTTCTCAGCCGGCGGCGGTCGCGAGCGAGCGCATCGCGTCCTGAATCTGTTGGTACGCAAAGGGCTTCTCGAGACATGGCTGGGCCGTGGCCGCCAGAAAAGTCTGCATTGATTCGGTGAAAGCTCCGCCGGTCATGAACACGAACCGGCGCTCGTAGCCGGGCCGCGCTGCCGCCACCTGCCGGTAGAGCTCGGCACCCGACATCTCGGGCATCATCACGTCGCACAAGACTACGTCGAACTCGCGCTCGATCAGCAGGCCCAACGCCTCCTCGCCGCGCGTGCTCAACGTCACGTCATGCTCGCTCAGCAGTAGCTTGATGGCGAGCGCTATCGCCTCTTGATCATCGATGACGAGCACGTTGCGCCGATGCGAGCCGTGATCCGCCAGCGCGACAGTCACGACGGGCGCCTGGCCCGTCTGCTCCGCTATGGGCAACGTCACTCTTACGGTCGTCCCCTCGCCTGACGTGCTCTCCACGTCGAGCCTGCCGTTCAGGTCGAGGACGATGCGCTGCGCGATGAACAGCCCAAGCCCCGTTCCCGCCGCCTTCGTCGTGAAAAAGGGCTCGAAGATGTGAGGGAGCTGATCCGGGGCAATACCCAAACCGTCGTCTTGGATCTCGATCGCGACTTTGGATTCAGGCGCGCAGAAGGTGCGAATGCGGATCTCGCCTAGCGTGCCCACCCGCTCCGGAAGAGCCTGCGCGGCGTTCACCAGAAGATTGACGAACACCTGTCCCAAGCGCCCCTCGACCGCTTGGACGGGCGGCACCGAATCATACTGCTTGACGATGCGCGCGCGCTGCGTGAGGACATTCGAGGCGAGCCGCACCATCGCATCCAACACGGCGTTCACGTCGACCGGACCTGCCTGCTCGAGCGTCGGACGAGAGAAGCTCTTCAGCCCGCGGACGATGTCTCTGATGCGCGTCGCGCCCTCCTTCGCCGCGAGCAGGTGCTGCTGCGCCGCGGCTCGGCTGGGCTCGGATTGGCTCGCCGCAGCCAGGGACTGCTCGAGGACCTCGAGGCTCCCGAGCACGTACGTAAGGGGATTGTTGATCTCGTGCGTGATGCTCGCAGCGAGCAGACCCACCGAAGCCATGCGATCCGCGGTGAGCAATCGACCCTCCAAGCGACGCTCCATGGACACGTCGCGTACGACCGCGAGCACGTCGTCCTTGCTCGGCACGAGCCGCCAATCGAAGAAGGCCTGCTGGAGCCCCACATGAAGCACGACGGCGCGGTGTTTGGGCCGTCGGTCGCACAACGCCGCCGCGATATCGCCGTGCAGAGATCGGAGCGTGGCGTCCGCCGCGGGGAAGTGCGCGGTGAGCTGGGAGAGCCGCTGACCGCGGAGTGCCCGCAACGGCTCCGCCAGCGTGTGCGCGGCGTTCCCCATGACCTCGATCAACGTGCCGTCCGCCTTCAACCGCAGCACGAGATCGGGGAGCGCGTCGATCAGCTCTCGCTGAATGCTGAGCTGATGCTCCAGCGCTTCCTGCAGGTTCTGACGGTCGCGCTCGAGCGCGACCACCAACGCACGAGCTCCCAACATCGCGGAGACGCGCCGGCTGACGCGGCTCCACCACGTCTGGCTCTGCGGCAGCCGAATGTCGAACACGCCGCGGCGGCCTCCGAGCTCCGCGTTGACTACGGCCTCCGGAAGCCCGATCAAGGCGGGCGTGCACCTGAGCGCGGTCACCCACGGGTAGAAGAACACGCGCGACTCGCTGTGCGGCTCCGGGATTTCGATCACGACGCGCAGCCGATCACGCGCGAGTTCCTCGATCGAAAACCGGACATGCCGGTACAAGGTGGGCCCGATCAGCTTGAACGCCGCCCAGTAGAGCAAGTAGGGGCGGGTAAAACCTCGCGCGAGCGCGACCAGCGTCGTGCCAGCCAGGCGGTGACGGACCTGCGAGGCCAGCCACTCGAGTCGTTCGCGCCCCCAAAGTGACTCCAAGCGCAGCAAGAATCGCTGGTGATCCTCCCAATCATACCAGCGTCGCCGATGGCTGAGCAGCTCCGCGCAGATCGGAATCTCGCCGCAGGCTGCATCGAAGGGCAAACCATAACGCTGTGCCGACTCGCGGTAGTAGTGGAAAATGCTCGCTGAAACCTCGTTCACGGTGCTATCCAAGACACACGGCGGGCGCAGTCGCAACCGACAAAGCGGCTCCGCGTGGCGCGTCGCGTGGTGCGGCACCCAGCCCCGCTGGCTTTACCTGTCGACGTGGTCCGAGCTCCCGAAGCGCGAACCGTCGTGCGTCGCGGCCGTGCAACACAGCCCCGCCCGCTCGCACGCCGCCGAGCGAGCGCTCGCGATGCATGCCGGAATGGGATTTCGATTTGGCATTGACGTAAGCTCTTACTCAACAACGAACAAGCGAGGGTAAGATGGAAAATGCCAGCTCGTTGAGCGAAGCGGACCACGCCCAAGGGCTCGAGCCGTTGCAGCCAGAGTCGTTGACGTGGGTTCATGCAGGCGATTTTCGCATGATTCTGTTGAGCGCTCGCGCTGGTCTGTTGCAGCTGATGCACCCTGCCATCGGCGCCGCCGTCATGCAGCACTCGAGGTTCGTCAGTGCGCCCTGGGAGCGGCTCGCGCGTTCGCTCGCGCCCGTGATGACGGCTATCTACGGCGGCCCGTCCGCCTCGGCCGCGGCGCGCGACATTCGCGATTATCACAAGAAGATAGGCGGCGTGGATGAGCGCGGACGAGCTTACCACGCACTTCAGCCGGAGGCGTTTTTTTGGGGCCACGCGACGATCTTCGACAACGTGGTGCAGACGGCGGATCTCTTCGCGCACCCCTTGACGCTCGAAGAAAAGCGACGCTTCTACGACGAGTCGCGCTGCTGGTACCGGCTCTACGGAGTGAACGACCGGGCCATGCCGAAAGACTGGGAGTCCTTCAACGCATACTTCGATGACGTGTGCGCGCGTGTGCTCGAGCCGACCCCCGCCGCACGACACCTGCTGGACCGAATCCACGGCCGCGTACCCACGATCCTCCCCTGGATCCCTCGCGTCGTGTCGCGCGGCATCACTCCACCGGCGTTCAAGCTCTTGTGGTTCATCACGCTCGGGACCCTGCCCGACGCGGTTCGACGCAGCCTTGGCTATTCGTGGGATCCCGATGACGACGAAGCGCTCGAGCGGATCAAACGCTTCGTGCGCCGCGCCTGGCCGCGCTTGCCGCGGCGCATTCGCTATCTTCCCATCGCTTATCGCGCCATTCGCGCGGCAGAGCGCGCCCGCTGCCGACGCACCAGCGGCGCGGAGGCGGATCAGCCTTTCGCCGGGCCGGAGTGCCCGAGGTCATAGACCTCGCGGATTCCCGACAACCTGCGCACGAAGTCGATGCGGAGGTCCACCAGCAGACCCTGATGAATATCGAACACCCAGCCGTGCACCGTGGGCCGCTGCTTCGAGAGGTACATCTGCTGAAACACCGCGGTCTTGATCACGTTCACACATTGCTCTTCGACGTTCAGCTCCACCAGACGTCGATAGCGCTGGCCTTGATCTTGAATGGACGACAGCTCCGGCATGTGCAGGCGGTAGACGTCGCGGATGTTGCGAAGCCAAGGGTTGAGTATACCGAGATCCTTGGGCTGCATCGCGGCGCGCACGCCGCCGCATTCGTAGTGTCCGCACACCACCACGTGCTTCACGTCCAGATGCGCGACCGCGTATTCGATGACGCTCAGGGCGCTGAGGTCCGTGGCGCCGACCACGTTGGCGATGTTGCGGTGCACGAACACCTGGCCCGGCTGCGCGCCCATCAACTCCTCGGCCGAGATCCGGCTATCGGAGCAGCCGATGTAGAGGATCTCGGGGTTCTGTCCCTCGGCCAGACGCTCGAAGTAGCGCGGGTCGATCGCCAGCTTGTCCGCGATCCACTTGCGGTTGTTCTCGAAGACTTGAGCGTAGAATCCCTTTCTCAAATCCACGTACCTCTCCTTCATGGAGCTGCCGTCACAGCCCGCCGCCCCGGACGAAGCCAATGCATCGCGCGGGGACACGCCTCGATTACTTCAAGGCCGTGCTCGTGTCAGGGAGGCGGCGCACGATTTCCGCGCGTACGCAGCGCTTCGGTGCTGTGGACCCGTGTGGGCGGTCCGGCACGAAGATGTTAGCGGCGATAACACCGGCGCAGGCCGGCGGCGCTCGCATGGCGAGCCACGAGACATGACACCGCAAGGCGCGTTGCGTGAGGTGACCTGCAGCACGAGCTCTCCGAAGACGTCCACTCCGCTTGCAGATCCCGTTTAGGATCGCCGGGGGATGGCTCTACAGCAGGCCGGCCGATTCATCGTCGAGGAACTGCTTGGAAGCGGCGCGATGGGCACCGTCTATCGCGCGCAGGACAGCGTCCGCGGCGCGACCGTCGCCGTGAAGGTCTTACATCGCGTGGAGCCGGGTGCGCTCTTGCGCTTCAAGACCGAGTTCCGTTCGCTTACCAACCTGGTCCATCCGAACCTCCTCCAACTCTACGAACTGGTCAGCGACCATGAGCAGTACCTGCTCTCGATGGAGCTGATCGATGGGAGTGATTTCCTCTCGTATGTGCGCGCTGCGGGCGAAGCCGAGCTCGGCGCGAGCGATGGCCCCACCGAGATCATCGCACCCGGTGAATTCGCCGCGTGCTTTGGCGCGGCGGGGGCCAGCTCGGCGCGCGAACGCCGCGTCGCAGGGCTCGACGAACACAAGCTGCGTGACAGCCTGAGACAGCTCGCTTGTGGACTGCAGGCCTTGCATGACAGCCGGCGGCTCCACCGCGATCTGAAGCCGGCCAACGTGCTCGTCTGCCGAGCCGACGGGCGCGTCGTGATCTGCGATTTTGGTCTTGTCGCAGACAACACGGCACGATCGCGGGCATCCTTCCGACCCAGCGAACCATTGATCGCAGAGGAGAGTTCGTCTTCCACCAACCGTGGTGAGATCGCCGGCACCTTGGCGTTCATGTCGCCCGAACAAGCCGTAGGCGGAGCGCTGCTGACGCCCGCCAGTGACTGGTACGCCGTCGGCGTCATGCTCTACCAGGCGCTCACGTTGCGAGTCCCTTTCGATCCTCACCTGCCTTGGGATGAGGTAGTCAAAGCCAAACGAGAGCAGGTTCCGCCGCATCCGCGAGCGATCAGCCCCGACGCGCCAGAGGATCTGTCCGATCTCGCCATGGCGCTGCTGGACACGGATCCGACGCGCCGCGCCGGTTATCGAGGCGTGATGTCTGTGGTGGCCGGTCCGGTCGCGGCCGCCGAGCAACGCGCCGGTCTGCCTGAGGTCATGATCGGCCGCGAGGACGCGCTCGCCAAGCTGGACGCCGTATTGGCGGCCACGCGCGGCAACGCGCCTGCCGTGGCGCTCGTGTCGGGTCCGAGCGGCATGGGAAAGTCTGCGCTCGTGCGCCGATTCCTCGCGCAGTGCGCGCATCAAGGCGCGCTGGTGCTGCAAGGACGCTGCTACGAGCGCGAGCATCTGCCGCACAAGGCGGTGGACCCGCTGATCGACGCGCTGAGCACGTTGCTGCTTTCGCTCGGCGATGCTGCGCCGCTCGACCGCATGCTGCCGGGAGATCTCGCCGCCCTGCGCCAGCTCTTTCCCGTGCTGTCCCGCGTTTCCGCGATCGGAGACAGCGGCGGCGAGGGCGACACGGACGATCCCGTCTCGCGCCGGCAGCGCGCCGCCCATGCTTTCAGACAAATCTGCAGACGTCTCGCCGAGGAACGGCCGCTCATTCTGTTCATCGACGACATCCAGTGGGGCGATCTGGATAGCGGTGCGTTCTTCGCCGAGCTGCTGCGGGCGCCCGACGCCCCTCCCTTGTTGTTGCTGTGTGCCTACCGAAAGGAGAACGAAGCGGACGGCGAGCTCATCGCGGCCCTGCGCGACCGCTATCTCCGCGACTCGGGGGTTCGCGAGATCGTGGAGCTGGAGATCGGTCCGTTGCGCGCCGCTGATGCCGAGCGCCTCGCGCGCACGCTGCTGCGCGATGCTTCCATCCCGGCCGCCGGCATCGAAGCGATCGTGCACGAGGCGCAGGGCAGCCCCTTTTTCCTCCGTGAGTTGTGCGCCTTCGTTCGCGCCCACGACGCCGGCCACGACCCATCGCTGTGTCTCTCCACGGTCATCGAGGACCGCATTCGCTCGCTCCCGGCCGCTGCGCAGGCGCTGCTCGACATGATCGCGGTCGCGGGCCGCCCGGAGTTGCAGACTGTCATCGACGCCGCCAGCGCGCTCGGACCCACGGCATTTGCCGCAGCACAGGTGCTCGCTGCGCAGAATCTGATTCAGACATCCGGCACGGGGGCAGCCACCCGCGTCGAGGCCTACCACGATCGCATTCGCGAGACCGTGTACGGCGCATTGAGCGATGAGCGGCGACGCGAAGCACATCGGAGGCTGGCTAGCTGCCTCGAGCGATCGGCGTCGGCAGA
The DNA here is from genome assembly GCA_964651185.1 of uncultured Polyangiales bacterium. GTDB lineage: Bacteria > Myxococcota_A > Polyangia > Polyangiales > DASUME01 > DASUME01. Next base: position 66 of record CAZYWR010000291.1, on the reverse strand, counting down.
CTCGCCGCAGCGCGACGCCGAGGCGCTCCTGACCCATTGGCGAAACGCCGGCGAGTACGCGCGCGC
>CAZYWR010000290.1:0-1571 GCA_964651185.1 uncultured Polyangiales bacterium | reverse complement strand
TCGTCTTTACTACCGGGTTACTACCATCGCGTAACCCATTGTCACTATGGCCAAAAAGTGGCGGAGCGGACGGGACTCGAACCCGCGGCCTCCGGCGTGACAGGCCGGCGTTATAACCGACTTAACTACCACCGCGTGCGTTCAGGCCGTAACCGGCCCCAACGACGGGGCGATGTGTACCGCGCGGCCTGGGCGCTGTCAAAAGATGCACGCGAATTTTCGCGCGACGCGGCGCTTCCGCACAGCTCCTGCGGTGTGGGTCGAGCGTGCCTTCGGGCGGCCCTGCGTCCTGGCGATCGTCGGCATGGACACGCACGCCACGTACGCGACAACGATGAACGCGTGCGCCTCGCGCGCTTTGGGGCGCTCCGCGCCGCGGACGCAGGGCGCCGTGGCTCGGGGTGCGCCATGCTGCTAATTGCTCGCGCCTCTGCGCTCGTCGCCGCGCGAGCGTTTGACCGCCCAGGGAGTTCCCTATGTCCGAGCCCACCCTCGCCCAGACCGACCCCGAGATCGCAGGCCTCATCCAGCAAGAGGAGCGGCGCCAGCACGACAAGGTGCGGCTCATCCCCAGCGAAAACTACGCCTCGCGCGCGGTGCTCGAGGCGACCGGCAGCGTGCTCACGAACAAGTACTCGGAGGGCTACGCAGGTCGCCGCTACTACGAGGGGCAACAGCTCGTCGATCAGGTCGAGAGCTTGGCGGTCGAGCGCGTGAAGAAGCTGTTCGGCGTCGCGCACGCGAACGTGCAGCCCTACTCGGGATCGCCCGCGAACCTCGCCGTGTATTACGCGTTCTGCAAGCCGAACGACGTGATCATGGGCATGGGGCTGCCCGGGGGCGGACATCTGACGCACGGCTGGGGCGTGTCGATCACGGGCACGTACTTTCGCGCGGTGCAGTACGGGGTGCGGCGCGACGATCACCGCATCGACTTCGACGAGGTGGCGCGGCTCGCGCGCGAGCACAAGCCGAAGCTCATCTTCTGCGGCGCCACCGCGTACGCGCGCGTGATCGATTACGACAAGTTCGCGGAGATCGCGCGCGAGGTGGGGGCCGTGCTGGTGGCCGACATCGCGCATATCTCGGGGCTCATCATCGGCGGCGCGCACCCTTCGCCGGTCGGCAAGGCCGAAGTGATCACGAGCACCACGCACAAGACGTTCCGCGGGCCGCGCGGCGGCATGATCCTGTGCGACGAGAAGCACCGCGCGGCGATCGACAAGTCGGTGTTTCCCGGTTTGCAAGGCGGCCCGCACAACAGCACCACGGCGGGCATCGCGGTGGCGGCCAAAGAGGCAGCCAGCGACGCGTTCAAGGAGTACGCGCAGCGCGTGGTGGCGAGCGCGCGCGCGCTGGCAGACGGGCTCAAGCGCCACGGCTTCAAGCTGGCGACCGACGGCACCGACAACCACCTGGTGCTCGCGGACCTGACGCCGTTCCAGGTGCCGGGCAAGGTCGCGGCCAAGGCGCTCGACGAGGCGGGCATCGTTTGCAACTACAACTCCGTTCCATTCGACACGCGCAAGCCCTTCGATCCGAGCGGCATCCGGCTGGGCACGCCGGCGATC
>CAZYWR010000289.1:0-2138 GCA_964651185.1 uncultured Polyangiales bacterium | reverse complement strand
TGCAGCGCGGGCGAGACGTCGAGCCCGATCGTGCGCGCCTTGTGGGTCTTGGTCGCGCTGGCGGAGAGCTCGATCTCGCCCACCTTGTGCCCATCGTGGTCGAGCGAGTCGAGCTCGACGCTGGGCCACTTGAGCGCGATCGCTTCGCCCAGGCGAACGCCGGTCAGGAGGACGAATGCCAAGAAGGGCGCGATCGGCTCGTAGCGTGGCGTGCTGCCGATCTGCCTTCTGCCTTCGCCCACGTGCTCGGCGCGCGTCTCGACGAATCGCTCCTCATCGTGAAACAGCGCGGCCTCGAGCAACTGCCGGCATTCGTGCGGCTTCAGATAGTCGATCTTCTCGCTGTCGACCCGGAGCCGCTTCAGCGCGACGCGGAGGTCGTCGTGAGAAAGCTTCGCGAGCTGGTCTCGATCGCGGAGGTAGCCCAACACCGTCCGCAGCCCGCGCAGCTCGCGATTGACGCTGTAGGGGCTCCTGGGCTCGCTGGACGGGCGGACCTCGCCTCGCCGGCCCCCGATCGCGCGGACGTGCCGGGGCTCCGAAACCAGCTGCTCCTTGAACGTGAGGAGCTTCGACCGGGTCAGTTCGTCGGCCAGCTTGACCTTGTTGGCGGCGGCCCACCCGAGGAGTTTGTCTGTCGAGCCCCGGTAGGCCACCAGCGTCCGATCGCGGAGCTTCGGGTGCGCCTTGTAGTAGAGCTCGATCGCCTCGGCGAGACTCGTCCTCGTCGCGCGCACCGCCCCGGCCTCGAGCTCCATCTTGCGCCGGGCGAGCTCGCGCGACTTCGCGACGGCAAAGGCTGTGCGCTGCTCTGCGGTCGTGAGCGACGCTGGTACGGCCGGCTTCGTGATCTTGCCCGAGTCGGGATCGCGGTACCGGATCCGCCAACCCGTGCGCCGCGCTGGCTCGGGCTTCAGCAGCACCACGCCCTTGTGCCTGCTGCCCTTCTTCTTCCGGACGACCATCCACGGCTCCTAAGCCAAAAGTGCTTGCCGGTACGCTTTGCCGGTACCATTTGTCAGCAAACTGTGTACGCTCCTGTCCGTAAACGCAACGCACATCGGTCACGAAACCGCCGTGATCTCACGGCGCGAGGGGAGGCAGTATGTCCAGCTCACCATGCCATTATCGGTCTACGGAACCGAAAGTCGGAGGTTCGAATCCTTCCGGGCGCGCAAATCGTTCCCTTTGTGTACGGCGCGAACGCGTGTCACTGGGTGATGGCTGCAGGTCTCGCGATCGCGTTACCATAGAAGCGTGACGCAGTGGATTGTGCGTGCGCCCCCGCGTGCGTGGTCTCCCACGACTTTCGTCGCACGCATTGCGGGAGAGACACTCGACGCCTTCTGCGCGCAGTTCGACTCTCTGTACTTCCTCATCGTACGTCTCGACGATTTCAGCTCCGAGTTGGCGGCCGGGCTCAGTGCGACGGATTACGGCGCGGCGCCTGGCCGGCCGCGCCGGGCCACGATCAGCCTGCTTCACCACGATCTGTCGACGGAGGTCGTCGGAGTAGATGGCGCGCAGACGCCGCCCAAGGCTCGACCGAGCGTGCGGGCGAGCGACGAGTTCGCCGCCATGCCGGATCTGCTCGGCGCCGCATGCCATGTGTTGGAGATCAAGAAGTCGAAGGCTGCGCCGCCCGTCGGCATGATCACGGTGGGGCGTGCGCCCGAAAACGAGATCGTCCTTCAGCACGCGAGCGTCTCCAGAATGCATGCGCAGTTCGAGTATGCCGACGGCCTGCGCCTGACGGACGTCGGCAGCAGCAATCGCACGTTCGTCAACGGCGTGGCGACCGTCGGCTGGGCGCCGCTCGTGGCGGGCGATGTGATCAACTTCGGCGCGGTGCGCTGCGCTGTGTGTTCGCCGGCGGGCCTGTGGCGCGCCGTCCACGGCTGATGGCCTCGGGGCGCCTCGCGCGGGAGCGCTACGGGGGGCGCGTGCGCACGGAGCCGGAGCGATAGCCTTACGCCGCGTCTTCGGCTACTGCCGCCGCTGGAGCGACGGATGGACGGCGAGATGCGCGACGAGATGTTCATGCGCGAGGCCCTGCGCGAGGCCGAGCGAGCGGCGGCCCGCGGCGAGGTGCCGATCGGCGCGATCGCAGTGCTCGACGGCCAGATCATCGGCCGCGG
>CAZYWR010000288.1:0-17095 GCA_964651185.1 uncultured Polyangiales bacterium | reverse complement strand
TACGTGGTAGACGTCCAGGCGTTCATGATCGAGCAGCATGCCGCTGTATCGGGCCAACCCCGCTCGCGGTGCTGGTCCGCGTACGGGCACGGGCACGGGCACGCGTACGACCAGAAACCAGAAATCAGGGACAGGCCCTAGTCAGTCAGGATCGCGGACGTGCGGTCGCTCGCGTAGACAGGCACCTCGAGCCAGCGGGCGCGCGGTCCGATCACGAAGCCATGCTCCTGCCAGGCGCGAAACGCCGCGTGCGCGGGCCCCTGGAGGGGCAGCGGCGTTCGCTCCGAAGGATCGCGCGCCAGATCGTACATCTCGAGTCGAGAGAAGCGCGGCTCGTGGATCACGTGGAAATTACCCAGCACCAGACCATGGGCATGGCTGAGCGGCTTCTCGAGGGCCATGGGCGCGGGCATGTCGCCGCACGGCGCCTGACCCAGGCACCAGTAAGGAGCGCGCGCGTCGATCTGAGGCGCGCCGAGCAGCGCGAGCAGCGTCGGCGACAACCCCAGCAAGCTCGTCACCGCGCGCTCTTGCGCGGCCGGGAGGCTCGCATGACGAACGAACAGCGGCACGTGCACGGCCTCGACGAAGAGCGTGGTGGAGTGGCCGGCCACGCCGTGCTCGTAAAACGCCTCGCCATGATCGCCGGTCACGACCCACAATGGGTCGCTGCCGATCTCGCGCCACAGACGCGCGAGCTCGCCGTCGAGCTCGGACGCGAGTCCCCGATAACGCGCCGCGTCTCCGGGTGCGCCGTGCAACGCGACATAGTGAACATAGAGGAGATGCCGCCCCGCTCCGCGGGCGCGTAGCTCGCGCCACGCGGCGAGGGCCAGATCCGTGGTTTGGGCGGCAGACGTGTCCATCGACTCGGTGCGCAGCACGTCGACCTGGCGCACGAACGCCAGCATCGAGGGACCGCCGATCACGACCGCGCCGGTGCGAAAGCCGAGCCCGCTCAAGCGACCAAACAGCGTCGCCGGGACGGCGAGCGGCTCGCCATCGTGCGAAGAAACCCAGTGGTAACGCAAGGCCGACGGGAGCTGCGCCCCCAGCATGCCGGCGAGCGACTGGACGGTGAAGCTCGAGCTGGCGTAAGCGCGCGTGAACGTGCGCGACTGCGCCTGGAAGTCCTGCAAGAAGGGGGTCTCGCTCGTCACTGCGTCAGCACGAAAGGTGTCGACGACGACTACCACCGCGTCGCTGGCGAGCGCGCGCGGGGGCGCATTCATGGCGAGCTGCGCGCGCACGAAGTCCGTCGGCAGGCGGGAGGCGTCACCGTTCGTGCAGTTGTCGTCGCGCCCATTGCCCGCGATCTCGTGGGCGTCCGGGCTGACCGAGGCGTCGCTCGGCGCGCAGTCAGTCTGTCCCAACACCACACCGAAGCCGTCTCGGTCCAGATCGCTCAGCGACTGGAGCGAGCTGAAGAGCATGCTCGAGATGCCGCGGCCGCTCACGCTCGCTCGGGCCAGCGCGGGATCCAGGGTGAACAGGCGCGCGCAGGCCGCCCAGCTCCCCAACCAGAGAGAAAGCACGAGCGCGTCGGTCGCGCGCCGCCAGCGCGATAGTCGCACATGCGGCCAGCCGAGGCGCAGCGCGAGCAGCGTCATGGTCAGAACAACAGCCGTACAAAGCATGCGCACGGCGCCGTAACTCGGATCGATGCGCCACATAAGCGCATAGGCGGCGAGCGCCGTCGCGAGCGGGAGCGCCGGCGAGCGCAGGCGCGGCGCGATCTTGAGGGTCAGCAGGGAGATGATTCCGAGCGCAACCGCGGGCACGACCAAGGTCGCCGCGCGCTCGGCTAGTTCGAGCGCGAGCGCGAACACAGTCAGCGTGAGTGAGCCGCGTAAGATCCGCCGCAGCCTCTTACGCAGACCGATGCGCGGTTCGATCGCGCGCTGCCAAAGCCAGCGAAACCCCAGCGCCGGCAGCGACGCGGCGAGCCACACTTGGACCGTACGCAACTGCACGGAGAGGTCGAGGCTGCGCGCCGCTGCCCACCACAAAAGGTGTGCTCCACCGACAACGAGAGACGCCGAGCACAGCACCGACAAGAGCGCCCGCGAACGCACGCGCAGCGCGACCATCCCCAACACACCTCCGACCGCCAGCGCACTGCAGACAGCGACCGCTGCCTTCATCGGAAAACCAGCGCCGTCCGACCACGCCTCGTAAAGTGTCCACGGCAACACGGCGACCGCGCCCATCGTGATCGAAAGAGCGGTCCCCGGCGGCGTGAGCGCGACGTCGCAGCCGAAGTGGGACCGCTTGAGCGCCGCCACGAGCTCGCGAGCTCGCGTCCGGCAGCGAGTGGACCCCATATGAGAATGCTAGCAGCGGCGCTGCCGCATTGGGTACAGAATGCGTCCCGCGTCGGGATACGACGCTCTCCGCTCGTTTCACGGAGAAGAGGTGGGTCCACCCGTGGAGACGTAGACTGCGAGCATGGGCGCCAATCCGACCGCGGAGTCGACCACGACTTTGTAGTCGCCATCCTGCGGCACTGTGAACGGGACCTTCACGAGACAGGTATCGCCCACGATGGGCATGTGCATGAGATCGGCCCAGCCGTCTCGCTCCGCGATATTGACGTAGCCGGCCCCCTGCTTTTGCCAGAGCCCCGCGTAGATCCAGGTAAACAAGCATTGACCCCAACCCAACGGCGCGGGCGAGCTTGAGACGGCCGTGATCGTGCCACCGGCCTCCGCGTACCGCCCGCTCGGCCATCGCGAGTGCCGCCGTATCCCTGTCCTTTCCGCGCAACTCCGGCCACCTCGCGCCGATACCGCGCGCAAAGAGAGCTGTCTGCGCAAACCGCGCACGAGCTTGGCTCTCGCACGTACCGGAGCAGATCTTTATGGCGTTCACGAACAAGACGAGCGTGGTTTTATGGTGGACAGCTGGTGTGGCGGTGATCGCAAGCGCTGGCGGATGCGCGGAAGGTGCGCCTACCTCTGACGTCGAGTTAACTGCGCCTTCCTGGGGGTTCTTGGGCGGCGAAGCGGCCGCCCGCGCGCCCACGCAGGCCCCGGCATGCGCGGGCGGCACCGCCGCAGATGCTGGCACAGCTGACGATCTTGCGCAGGCCGACGACGACGCAAGCACCAGCGATAGCTCGGCAGTGGACGGCTCGTCTGCGCCGAGCGACGCAGAGCGACCACGCACCGATCCGGACGCGAGCTGCCCCGAAGGCTTCGCCGGTCCGCGCTGCGAACAAAAGGTATGCGAGACCATAACCATCCGCTCGCTCGAGGACCTCGGAGCGGTCCGACGCTGCGGCGAGATACAGGGCGATTTGACGATCGCGTCCATGGGACTGACTCAGATCAGCGCAGGCGACCTGCCATTTCTGACGACCATCACCGGCGATCTCATCATCGTCGGTGCGCACGGAACCAACGAGCCCGCTTTGTTATCCGTCACGCTGACGTCGCTACGTGAAGTCGGCGGCGCGATCATCGTGGCCGGTGTGGGCCAACTGGAAGCGCGCGGCAGTGGTCCGCTCGAAGAGCTCCATCTGCCCGCGCTCCAGCACATCGGCGAACACGATCGAGCCGGCCTCGTCGCGTTCATGGCCAGCATCAAAACCCTGGACCTGCCGTCGCTCGAGACGATCGAGGGTTGGCTCGAACTGAACACGCTGACGGATCTGTGCAGCGTGCAGGTGCCGAGGCTCAAGCAGGTAGGCGGACTCGACCTCAATTACCTTCCTCTGGCGTCCGCCGAAGACCTCGCGCCCGCGCGCGCGGCGGCGCAAGAATCGCGCGAGTCGGCCGTCGCATGCTGTGCGACGAATGCCGCCGACCGCGTTGCGTGCGCCCACTTCCCCGAGGACGCGCACGCCCTGTACTGCACGGGGTGCTAAGCTCGCCTCCGCGTTGGCGCGTGCCCGCCGGGTTCTGAGCCCAAGGACGGGAGAGAATGCTCGCCATCGGACTGCGTAGAGAGGCACGATCGGGCCTGCGACCATGCGCTGGGTCAAGCACCACCCGCTGGCCAGAGGCCAGCCAGCTGCGCGAGCAGAGCACGCACGCCGTGATGCTCGAATGCCTTACGCCGGGCCACCGCCCCGATCGGTCGGCTGAGGTCGAGCCGTAGCAGCCTCTCCACCGGTACGCCGAGATCGCGCGCCACACCGATCGGCACCAGCGCGTGCGCGAAGCCGGCGCGCGCCACTTGCACCAGCGCGGTGAACGACTCCAGCCGGCTCACCACCTCGATCCGCATGCCGCTCACGCGCTTGCTGCGCCCGAGCCGCGGCGCGATCGCCTCCCACGTCAGCGACTGCGTCTCGATCGACCACACCGCCAAGGTCGCGCTCGGCGCGATCGGTTCGAGCCCCGAGGGCACCACCACCATCGGCTCGCGCCCGAGCTCGCGCGCCATCAGCTCCTTGTCTCCGGCGCTCACTGGACCGAAGCCGAGCGTGTAGTCGCCCGAGCGCACCCGTTCGAGCAGGGCGGGCCCGCGATGCGCGTGTAGCTCGATCCCGAGATCGGGCAGCCGATCGAGCGCCGCGCGCAACGTCGCGGGCAGCCACGAGGCCAAGAGCGAGTCCGTGGCCGCGATGCGCAGCACGTCCCGGCGGCGCGCCGAGCGCGCGCGCAGCACCTCCCGCAGGCTCGCCAACAGCGGCCGCGCTTCGGCCAACAGGTGCTCGGCCTCGCCGGTGAGCCGCACGCGCCGGCCCTGGCGCTCGATCAGCCGCTCGCCGAGCTCCGCCTCGAGCGCGGCGATGCGCTTACTGACCGCGGACTGCGTGATGCGCAGCGCGCTGGCCGCCTGCCCCATGGTCCCGCTGCTGCGCAGGGCCGCGAGCGCCTCGAGCTTTTCGATCATATTCCAATCTATACTAGGTTCGTATCGAATGATTCGCTTTTGGAACGGTGCGGCCGGGCCCATCCTGGGGGTCGAGCGAGCCTATGTTGATCCTGGTATTGACCCTGACCTCACTCGTCACCGCGCTGCTCTCCGGCATCTTCGGCATGGCCGGCGGGATGCTGCTCATGGGTGTGTACGCGACGCTCTTGCCGGTGCCGACCGCGATGGTGATGCACGGCGGCACGCAGCTGATCTCGAACTTGGCGCGTGCCGGACTGCTCTGGCGCGACGTGTACTGGGCCGGCTTCGGCCGCTACGTGGTGGGCGCGCTGGCCGCGCTGCTGGTGTTCTCGCGCCTGCATTACGTACCTGACCCGCTCGTGGTGTTTCTGGGCCTCGGCTTCACGCCCTTCCTGGCTGCGCTCTTGCCGCCGCGCCTCCTGGACTTCGAGCGGCCGAGCGCGGCGCTCGTGGTGGGCTTTCAGGTAGCCTCCGTGCAGCTGCTCGCGGGCGCGGCTGGACCGCTCCTCGACGTGGCCTTCCTCGACACCCGTCTGACGCGTCGGCAGGTGGTGGCGACCAAGGCCGTGACGCAAGTCTTTTCGCACGCGCTCAAGCTCGCGTACTTCGTGCCCGCGCTGCGCGGCGAGAGCGTCACCCCGCTGCTCGCGCTGTGCGTACTGGGCGCGACCTTGGCCGGCACGCGGCTCGGCACCTACGTGCTCGAGCGCATGAGCGACGCCGCCTTCCGCCGCTACAGCCGCCAAATCATCTACGCCATCGGCGGCGTATACCTGTGCAAGGCGGGTCTCACGTTGTGGCCCTGAGCCGCGGCGTCGCTCACGGCAAGTTTCCGGGCGTGAAATACATCACCGGCCGCAGCTCATAGGCGCCGCCGGGATTCACGCGGGCGAGCTCTTGCGCGAACTCGAGCGCCTCTTCGCGCCCCTCGCAATCGACCACGTAGAAACCGAGGATTTGCTCCTTGGTCTCCGCGTAAGGCCCGTCCGTGATCGTGTAGGGCTCCTCGTGCTTGCGCAGCGTGATCGCGCTGCTCGTAGGCTTCAGGCGAGCGACGGGCCCGAGCTTCTTTCGCTGGCTCAGCTTCTCCTGCACGTCGAGCAGCTTGGCCATCACGGCATCATCTTGCTCTTGCGTCCAGGTCGCGATCGCATCTTCGGAGTTGTAACAAAGGATAGCGTAGAGCACGGGCGTCCTCGTCTGCAGTGGGGGCTGTCCCGGTACCCTAGCTCGCCCTCGAGCCGCTGCGTACAACCGTGAGAAACGCCTGTTGCCGCGAACTCGCGCAGAAAACGAGAGTGCCCAGTGCTCGCTCAAGGGTTCGGCCCGCGACCCGAGTCTTGCGCGCGCCAGTGCGATCCGCGCGCCATATATTGACGTCGCCAGCTACGTCACGGAACTGCTTCAATACAAAGATACAGACCTGATCTGTAGCGTGCTTCACGTCCGTGTTCGGGAAGAGCGGCTTTTTGGCTCTGAGTGCAGCAATTCAATGCGAACGCGGACGATTCGTCGCATGAGTCATCAAGCCACTTGCGAATGCCCGCTGAAGCAGGCCTTGTACCAGCTGGCGGAGCACGGATCGCCTCCTCGGCTCTTCAGCGCGAGCGAGGCGTCCGCACAACGGTGGAGCCCACGATGCCCAAAACGACTGGCCGCGGCCGGATCGAGCTCCTTTGCGCGGTCCTGCTGAGCGTTTGCGCGTTGCGCTGCGGGCGCTCCGACGAGGCTCGATCAACCTCTGCGATCGCCGTACCCGAGCCGTCGGGCAGCGGCGACCAGGCCACGCAGGCCACGCAGCGGGGCGCAAGCCGGGGCGAGATCGACACGCGCGCGGCGAGCACGCCGAACGATGGCGGCGCGGCCGGCAGCGACGCGAGCATCCCGTGCGACGTCGCCAACATCCTCGGCGTGCACTGCCAACCTTGTCACGCTACGGAGCCGCGCTTCGGGGCGCCCATTTCGCTGACCTCGCTCTCAGACCTTCGTGCGGACGATCGCGGCAGTCCGGTGTACGAGCTGGCCAACGCGCGCATCCACGCCACCGACGAAACGAAGATGCCGCCCGCCTCGATGGCGGCGCTGAGCGCCGATGACCTGATGACGTTGGGCAACTGGCTCCAGGCGAGTGCCCCGGCCGGCGCGGGCTGTGCCGACGACGTCGGCGCCACGGACGCAGCGATGCCGCCGGCGAGCGGCAGCAGCGGCGGCAGCGGCGGCGCGCAGTCGACTCCGATCGAATACGACGATCCCGAGCTGAAGTGCTACCGCTTCACGGCGTTCGCGTCGCCGCTCGACAAGAGCGTGCCGTACTCGGTGCCGACGACGCCCGACTACTACGTCGCCTTCACCACGAACGCACCGTGGGAAGGGACGCAATATATCCGCTCGTTTCGCGCGGTCATCGACGACGCCCGCGTGCTCCATCACTGGCTGTTGTTCGAAATGCCCGCTGGCGGTGAAGAAGGCGTGCAAGAAGACGCGCTCGGCGCCCATCCTGAAGGAACCATGATCAACGGTTGGGCGCCGGGCGGCTCGGATACGTACTTCGACCCGGACGTCGCGATGCAGGCGGGACAGCGGTACCTCCTGCAACTTCATTACAACAACAACACGGGCGCGCCCGTCGACGACGCCTCCGGCGTCGAAGTGTGCGTCACGCCGCAGGTGCCGACGCATGTGGCGGGCCTCTCATGGTTAGGCACAGACGCGATCGCCGGAACCTCGGCGATGGGCGTCTGCACCCCCATGACCGATCAAGACATCCACCTCATCTATGCCGAACCGCATATGCACCTCAAAGGCACGCACATGAAAGTGGTCCTCGACCGCGCAGACGGTACGGAAGAGGTGATCCACGACATGCCCTTCGATTTTCAATACCAACACAGCTACATCATGGACGTGGCGATTCATCCCGGAGACAGCCTGACCACCACGTGCACGTACTCGGAGTTCGCCGTGTTCGGCCCGGGGAGCAACGACGAGATGTGTTACTTCTTCTCGATCTATTGGCCGGCGGGCGCGCTGCGCAGCGACGGGCTGGGCACGGCGCTCCACGGCGTCGACAGTTGCATCGATCTGTAGAGCGCTCGCGCCGCACGGGCGCGCGGTTCAATTCAGAAAGCTCGGATCCGGTCCTGCCGACGCGCTGGTCTGCAGCTCGTCCGACGAGAGCGCGCGACTGTAGATGCGCAATTCGGAGAACGAGGCGCCCAGCGCCGGATCCGTGCTGAGCTGCGAGCGACCGAGCCAGTTGTCTCCGTCGCGCAAGCCCGAGAGCGCCGCCGAGGTCGCGACCGAAGCGGCGAGCGCGCCGTTGAGATAAAGCGCCAGCGAGCCGCCACCCGGGTTCAACACCAGGGCCACGTGGGTCTGCGTGCCGGCCGTGAACGCGCTCGAACCCGTGGCGCTGCTGGTGGTGCTACCTGCCTTGTAACTGAGCCGCGGCCGGTTGCTGGTGTCCGACGGCGTGAACCAGAGGCCGCTATCGATCGAGCTGCTCTGATGGCCGTGCCACTCGCACACCGCGTGGCCGCCCCAGCCCGTGCAATCCCAGGCCCACCATTTCATCGTCGACTTGTAGAGGAACGCGCAGTCTTTGCCGCTGGCGCTATTGGGTTCGTCGCTGTCCCAGTTCGTGTAGATGCCGGCGGGCGCGCTGCCCGTTGCACCACCCGACCAGAAGCGCCCGCCACCTTGTTCGCCAGCGGCATTCGACCAGTACCACTGGCCTTCGGTGCCGCGATCGTTTCCTCCGAGCCACACGCTCACGTCCGACCAGTCCGGGTTCGTGGCGAGGTATTGCTGCTCGCTCGCGGTATTGATCGCCACGAGGTAGCCTCCGGCACTGCGGCATCCACTGGCGGCGTCCTCCCAAGTGCACGTCCGAGCAGTGCAGAAGCGGTACCACGATCCCTGGGAATACGCGGTGCTCGTGCCGGTGCAGTAGCTGCCGCCATTGCACGTGACGTCGAGCGCATTAGGCGTCGCCGTGCCGAACGAGATGGCGCGCTGGTTCTGCGACCCACCTTGCCAGGTCATCCAGAACTCGATCGTCGCGGCCGAATACGCGCTCACCAGCTGGCTCGGCAGCGTCGCGTATTGGCCACCCGACAACGCGAGCGAACCGGAGCCCGAAAGAGCGGTCGTCGCGGTGCCATCGGCGCTGCCGACCGAGTCGGTGATCGTGGTGCCCGTGCCGTCGAAGCGATAACGATGCGCGAGGGCCGCGACGAGCGGCTGGCATTTGTCGGGAATCGCGCAGCCGCATACGTCGACTGTGGTCTTGTTCGGATTGGTGGGACAGCCGTCCGCGCTGTCCGGGACGCCGTCATTGTCGTCGTCGGCGTCGCATGCGTCGCCGCCATCCGCCGCGCCATCCGTGTTCGTCTGGCTCGCGTTCGCGACGAGCGGACAGTTGTCGCTGCCGTCCGGGACACCATCGTTGTCATCGTCCGTATCGCACGCGTCGCCGCCATCCGCCGCGCCATCCGTGTTCGTCTGGCTCGGATTCGCGACGGTCGGACAGTTGTCGCTCGCGTCCGGCACGCCATCGCCGTCCAGGTCGCTGTCGCAGGCGTCACCTCTGCCGTCTCGATCGCTGTCGGTCTGGGCGGGATTGCTCACCACGGGGCAGTTATCGGTGGTGTCCGGGACGCCGTCGTTGTCATCGTCCGCGTCGCACGCGTCGCCTTGGCCGTCCCCATCGGCGTCGGCCTGATCTGGGTTCGAGAACGTCGGACAATTGTCCGGCGGACTGCAGTATCCGTCTCCATCCGCGTCGTTGGCCGCATCGTTGGGACAAAGATCACAGGCGTCCGGCTCGCCGTCCGCGTCCGTGTCGACGGGCGGCTCTTGATCGGGGCATGGATCGAACGCGCGGCACTCCGCGACAGTGAGCGCCGCCAGCTCCGCGGTCGACAACGACACGCATGCGGGCCCGGTATCCTGCGCCAAATCAGCGTCCGCGGCGCTGTCGGCCGCGTCGCCTCCGTCCCGCGTTGACGCATCGGCGCTGCTGGCGTCGCTACCGTTGTCAGCGCCCGAAGGGAGCTGTGCATCGCTCAACAGATCTCCCGCGGCGTCGAGCTCGACCTGTGCGTCAGGCTCCACGTGTACAATGCCCGAGTCATCTGCGATGCCGATGAGCATCCCGCGTAGCTCCACGCCAATCCGGCCGCAGCCGCTCGCCAGCGCGAGCACGCAAGCGGTCGACGTCGCCACGAGCCAGCGCGCGCAGGGGGAGCATCTTGCAGGAAAAGGCGGGAGCTCTGAGGCCACGTACTACAAGTCCGTCGAATGCCCACGCCCTCGTCATGAGGGAATACAAAAATGGTAACACGGCGCGATCCCTCTCCGTGAGGAGCGCGCGGCCGGACGGATGAAGAGTCAACTAGGGTCGCGCCTGCGCCATGTCGAGACGGACGCCAGACTCGTGGGCATGATGGAGGAAGGTTCGCGCGAAGCGCCCCCGGCCCCGCTCCCGGCTTGGGCCGAACCCCTCGTGCGCCTGCTGGATGACGGGCTCGTCCTACCCGGCACGGGATATCGCTTCGGCCTCGACGGCATCGTGGGCCTGCTCTTTCCGGGCGCCGGCGACGCCGTGATGGCGATCGCCGCGCTCTCGCTGTTCGGCCTCGCGCTCCAGCGGGGCGTGCCGCGTCCGGTGCTGGTGCGCATGGCGCTCAACATCGCGATCGATGCGCTGCTCGGCAGCGTGCCGATCGCGGGCGACGTGTTCGACTTCGCGTGGAAGGCAAACCGCAAGAACCTCAGGCTTCTGGAGCGTGCCACGCAGATGCCCCCGGAGGCCCGCTCAGGCGCCGATCGCTGGGTGCTCGCGTCGCTCTCGCTGCTGGTCGCTTGCGTGCTCTCGCTGCCGATCCTGCTGATCGCGCTGCTCGTCGCGCATCTGCACAAATAGCCGAGCTCTTTCGCCCTCAAGGCGCGTGCGTGGCCAAGAACGGCGCCAGCGTCGAAACTGCGATAAGCAGGATGATCACGACCTCGAGCAGCTCGAAACGGCGGCTCGCTGCGCGGCTGGCGAGCTTCTCGTAGATGCCGTCGAGCACGCGCAGCTTGCGCTCGATCGCCGTATCCCATTGCGGCAGATGGAAGCGCTCCGAGGCCACGCGATAGAGCCGCGCCAAGTATTGATCTCCGAGCAGCTTGAGCGCGTTGTCGACGCCCTCGAACAGCACCGCCGCGTCGGCCTGCAGCTGCGACACCTGGCCCAGATCCGCGGCGCGCGTGCTGAACGACGCCAGCCAGGAGCGCCGCCGCGTGAGCACCATGTAGGCCTCGTCGACCCCGCGATCGAGCTGCTCGTCGAGGTTGCGCAGCTCGAGCAGCTCCGTGACCGTCAGCTCGAGCACGAGGCGCTCGTCTTCCATGTCATCGCCCACGAGCAGCGCCGCGAACCAATCGATCAGCACGACCTCGTCGCGCACGTACGCGCACTGCATGGACAGGGCGTCGGCGATCTCTTGTTCGGAGAGCGCGCCCGGCTCGGCGCGCAAGATGCTGGCCGTGGTGGCGGCGTGCGTCGTCCACAGCTCGCTGACGGGTTGGCCGTCGGGCAGGCGCAGCTCGAAGACGACGTAGTCCTCGATGCGCTCATTGAGCAGCGGCTTGTCGATCGCGGGGCGAATCGCGTTCACCAGCTGCTCGGCGCGCCGCCGCGCATCGCCCGCCAGGTCGGCGTTGTCCCAGAGCAGATCGGACAGGCGCACCAAGTCGGCGAGGTCCACGTCGATCGGCACCCGGTAGTCGATGGTGATCGCGCCGAACTCCCAGAGCACGATCTCGACCGGACCTTCCGTGCGGAAGCTGCCGATCTCCACCGGAAAGCCGCTCTGGGACACGCGCGACGAGTGGCGCTGCAGCTGCTGCGCCTCGGGTGCGAGCCGCGGCTTCTTGAAATTTTGTTGGATCTGGTCGCCTGCCAGGATCCGGTCGGCGCGGGCGAGGTCGATCGCGAAGCCCAGGTCGAGCGCTTGGTAGACGTGACAGGTTCCGCGTACTCGCACGGGCAGCAGGGTACACCATCGTGAAAACCCGTCCCGCATCTCTGGCCGGCTTCCCGTGCCGGCGCCGGATGCGAAACGCGTCGGGGCACCGTCGCGGGCAGAGGAAGAACGCGCGCTCGCGCTGCTCGATCGCAGGCGTGTTCGGCAATGCGGGGACGGGCCCGTGAAGAGCTGGCGCCGAGCCGGCGAAATCCAGCACACTTCGGCGTGCATTTTGCTGGCCAAGGAGCCATGCACACCCTACAGAACGGCGCCCCGGTCTTTCCCCCGGCAGTCGAGGTCGATGTGAGTGAGCAAGACGAGGCGGCCCCCCGCTGGACTGTCGCCAACAGCGCGGAGCTCTACCAGATCCGCGGCTGGGGCGAGCCCTACTTCTCGATCAGCGAGCGCGGCACGGTCGTGGTCTCCCCCGACCCCGAGAAGCCTGAGCGCAAGATCGATCTGTACGAGCTCGTGGGCGACCTCGAGGCGCGCGGGCTCGATTTGCCGCTGCTCATCCGCTTCAGCGACGTGCTGAAAGATCGCATCCGGCGCCTGAACGAATGCTTCGGTCGCGCGATCAAAGAATACGACTACCCGGGCGCCTACCGGGGCGTGTTCCCGGTCAAGGTCAACCAGCAGAAGCACTTGATCGACGAGGTGGTCGAGTTCGGACAGCCCTGGCAATACGGGCTCGAAGCGGGCTCGAAGCCGGAGCTCTTGATCGCGCTCTCCGCGATCAGCGACCCGAACGGGCTTATCGTCTGCAACGGCTACAAAGACCGCAAGTACATCGAGACCGCGCTGCTCGCGCAGCGCTTCGGCAAGACCGTGCTGGTGGTGCTGGAGCGCGTCGAGGAGCTCGACTTCGTGCTCGAGGCCGCGCAGAAGACCGGCATCCGCCCGACCCTCGGCGTGCGCGCGAAGCTCAGCTCGCGCGGCATCGGCCGCTGGATGGACTCGGCGGGCGACCGCGCCAAGTTCGGCCTCACGGTGAGCGAGATCGTCGAGGTGTGCGACCGGCTCGGGGCGCGCGACATGCTCGACTGCATCCAGCTGCTCCACTTCCACATCGGCAGCCAGATCTCGAGCATCAACCCGATCAAGAGCGCCATGCAGGAGGCGGCCAACTTGTACGTCGAGCTGGCCAAGCTCGGCGCGGGCATGAAGTACCTCGACGTGGGCGGCGGCTTGGCGGTCGACTACGACGGCTCGAAGACCGACTTCCACGCCAGCAAGAACTACAACATCCAGGAGTACGCCAACGACGTGGTCGCGGCCACGCAGGAGGCCTGCACCAAGGCCAACGTGCCCTGCCCCACGCTCATCAGCGAGAGCGGGCGCGCCATCGCGGCGCACCAATCGGTGCTGGTATTCGAAGTCGTGGGCACACACGAGGTGCGCTTCGGCGAGCCGCAAGATCCCGGCGCGAACGCCCACCGCGTGCTGCGCCAGCTCTACGAGACGTACGTGGGCGTGCAGCCGAAGAACCTGCGCGAGGCTTACCACGACGCGCAGCAGGGCAAAGAAGAAGCGGAGAGCCTGTTCAAGCTCGGCTACCTCGGGCTACGCGAGCGGGCCGTGGCCGAGCGCTTGTTCTGGGCGTGCTGCGAGAAGATCTCGATCGCCGCCAAACGACTGAAGCGCGTGCCCGAGGAGGTGATCGACCTCGAGCACAACATGGCGGCCATTTATTACGGCAATTTCTCGGTCTTTCAGTCGGTCCCAGACAGCTGGGCGATCGACCAGCTGTTTCCGATCATGCCGATCCACCGGCTCGGCGAAGAGCCCACGGAGCGCTGCGTGGTCGCAGATCTGACCTGCGACAGCGACGGCAAGATCGATCACTTCATCGACGTGGCAGATCCGAAGCCGGTGCTCGAGGTGCACGCAGTCAAGCCCGATCAGCGCTACATGATGGCCATCTTCCTGAACGGCGCATACCAGGAGATCTTGGGCGATCTGCACAATCTGTTCGGCGACACCAACGCCGTGCACGTGCGCCTGACCGACGACGACGACTACGAGGTCAGCCACGTGGTGAAGGGCGACTCCATCCACGAGGTGCTCGATTACGTCGAGTACGAGCCGAGCGTGATGATCGAGCGCATGCGCTTACAGGCCGAGCGGGCCAAGCGCGAGGGCCGCATCACGGTGGACCAGGTGAAGCTCTTGCTCCGGCACTATGAAGAAAGCTTGGGCAGCTACACCTATCTGACGGATGATTAGCCAATGGCATCCCCACCCTCGTACTCGTGCGCGAATTCGCGCACGAGCACGAGCACGACTACGAGGACGTGGACGTGGACGTGAGCGTGGGCGTGTAAGATGGAGAAGGGGTGGGGTGGCTTACGCCGATAGGGAAACGCAGGGAGGTCGCAACGCATGACCCGCATCGTCTGCAAGTTCGGTGGCTCGAGCCTGGCGGAGGCCAATCAGTTCAAGAAAGTGCGCGCGATCGTCGAAGCCGACGCCAGGCGCAGCATCGTGGTGCCGTCCGCGCCCGGCAAGCGCAGCGCGAGCGACGCCAAGCTCACTGACCTCCTCTATCTCTGCCAGAGCGGCGCGAGCCTGGGCACCGACTTCGGCGCGCCCTTCACGATGATCCGCAATCGCTTCCTCGAAATCGAGCGCGACCTCGGCCTCGAAGCGGGCATGGAGAAGCAGCTCGAGCGCCTGTACGACGAGCTCACGCGCGGGGTAAGCAAGGACTACGTGGCTTCGCGCGGCGAGCACCTGAACGGCTTGCTGCTGGCCGTGTACCTCGATGCCGTGTTCGTCGATCCGCAGGAGTGCGTAGTGCTGACGCACAACGGCGGCGTCGACCCCGAGACCTACCGTCTGCTGGGCGAGCGGCTGTCGGATTCGAAGCGCCGCTATGTGGTGCCGGGCTTCTACGGACGCGATCACAAAGGGCACGTGAAGACGTTCTCGCGCGGAGGCTCGGACATCTCGGGCGCGATCGCGGCGCGCGCGGCCAAGGCCGAGCTCTACGAGAACTGGACCGACGTCTCAGGCCTGCTCATGACCGATCCGCGCGTCGTGCCGCACGCCAAGCCCATGGAGGAGGTCACCTACGCTGAGATCCGTGAGCTCTCGTACATGGGCGCCTCCGTGCTGCATGACGAAGCGATCTCGCCGGTGCGCGAGGTCGGCATCCCCATTTGCATCCGCAACACCAACCAGCCCGAGCACCCGGGCACGCGCATCGTTAGCAAGCTCAGCGCCGAGATCGAGAAGACCACGGAGATCGCCGGCATCGCCGGCAAGCGCGCATTCTCGATGGTGAGCGTCGAAAAGAGCCTGATGAACAAGGAGGTGGGCTTCGCCTACCGCCTGCTCGGCACGCTCGAACGCCACGGCGTCAGCTTCGAGCACTGCCCGTCGAGCATCGACAGCATGAGCGTGATCATCGAGTCGGCCCAGATCGAGGACAAGATCGAGGCCGTGCTCGACGAAATCCGGAAGTCGCTCCAGCCGGACAAGCTCGAATACGTGCCGCAGATCGCGCTCATCGCGGTGGTGGGCGAAGGCATGGCCAAGACCATCGGCATCGCCGCCAAGGTGTTCGCGGCGCTGCGTGACGCGCAAGTGAACGTGCGCGTGATCAATCAGGGTGCCTCCGAGCTCAACATCATCGTCGGCGTCGCGCCCGAAGACTACGAGCGAGCGGTGCGAGCCCTGTACGCCGCCTTTGTTCCCGCCTAGAGCCCGCCGTATTGCGAGCGCCATCCCGTATTTGGGGCGGCCCTGCCAAAT
The DNA here is from genome assembly GCA_964651185.1 of uncultured Polyangiales bacterium. GTDB lineage: Bacteria > Myxococcota_A > Polyangia > Polyangiales > DASUME01 > DASUME01. The sequence continues at coordinate 1,481 of CAZYWR010000288.1, read as the reverse complement.
CTGCAGCATGGGCACTGGCGCGTTGTGATGCGGTGTACACTTGCTCGGAGAAGACTGCTGGCATACGCCGTGCAGCATTGCCTTCGGGCGTAACCCATGGGCATGGTTGTCTCTGTCCGGCGCCCAGGAGATCTGTCGTGGGCGAGTGCACTTCTCAGTTCGGCTGGCAGCGGGAGCTCTCGTGTGGCTACACGTGTGTCGGGCCGGTCGCGTCGCGAGCTTGCATGCGACCGCCCGCGCCTCTCGCGTTCACGCTGTGCTGGGCTCGGAGCACCCCGCGAACTGCGCGTGACGAAACGGCGCGACTGCGACAATTTCGCCACGCTCTCGCCGGCGCACCCCACCGGCCAAGTTCGATCACGCGCCGGCGCAATGCTTCGCCGCCTGCGTGCAGCTGTTCCGCCACTCTCTCCAAGTCGGCGCACAGGCAAGGGATACTCGCATGACCGACCTCCGAACGGGCGGCGCAGCGGTCGTCGAAGGGCCAGACGCAGCGGAGCCCTCGCGCGATTCGCACGCGTCCTGGACCAGACCCGACGCGCATAGCCGGGACGCGACGAGCCCGTCTGAAGAACCCGCGTGGGCGGAGCAGAGCGCGAACGACCGGCTCACGCTGCTGTCCAAGGTCAGCGACCTGTTCGCGCAGACGCTCGACTACGAGCGTGCGGTGCGCGGCGTCGCGGAGCTCGCCTTACCGAGGCTCGCCGACTTCGTGCTGCTCGACCTGCATGACGGCGACGCGTTCCGGCGCGTCGTGCGCGCTTCGGACCCAGACACGGAGCAGCTGCTGTGGGACGTCGGCTGGTCGCCCGGGGAAGGCAAGCTCGCGCTCGCCGCTCTCTCCGTCGGTGCGCCGAACTATCGTCCGCACGTGGAGGATGCGTGGCTGCGCGAAGTGGCACATGGTCCGGAGCAGCTCGAGCTCTTGCGCAAGCTCGCGATCGTGTCGGTGCTCAGCTTGCCGCTGTCGCACCAGGGCACGACGATCGGCGCGCTCACGCTCTGCTTCGCCGCTTCCGGCCGGCATCACCGAGAGGCAGATCTAGGTCTGGCCGAGGAGCTCGCGCGCTGCGCGGCGACCATCCTGGCTCACGCGCGCCTGTTCCATGAGGCCCGCGAAGCCATCGTCGTGCGCGACGACTTCCTATCTCTCGCGGGCCATGAGCTGCGCACGCCTCTCACGGCCCTGCAGCTCCAGATCCTGTCGATCACCAAGCTCATCGCCCACGCCGACGACCCGGCGAAGATCGCGGCGCGCGCCGAGAAGGCCACGCGCAACGTGCTGCGCCTCAGCAACCTCGTCAACGAGCTGCTCGAGATTTCGCGCATCAGCGCCGGACGCCTGCAGCTCGAACGAGAGCCGATGGACCTGGCCGAGGTCGTGCGCGCGGTGCTCGAACGCCACGGCGACGAGCTCGCGAGCAGCGGCTGCGAAGCGCGCTTCTCGGCCGATCAGGCGGCGCACGGCTCTTGGGATCGAG
>CAZYWR010000287.1:0-13573 GCA_964651185.1 uncultured Polyangiales bacterium | reverse complement strand
AGGACGCAGGGCACGCCCCACGAGATGCCGGAACGAGCAAGCCAGACGCGGCCAAGCCCGCGCCGCCGGACGAGGATGCGTGTCCCGAGGACAACCCCTTCTGTCACAAGGCCCCCGAGGCCCCGCGCGCACCCTCGTGCGGCAGCGAGACCATCGATCTGACGCCGGTCGGCGTGAACATCATGGTCGCCATCGACGGCTCTTCGGCCATGCAGCCGCACTGGTCGCGCATGAAGACCGTGCTGGAGAACCTACGCGCCGCGAGCCCGGACGCCGCGGTGGGCGTCGATGTTTTTTGGAATCAGCTCGCCGACGATCCTTTTGGGTCCATTCTCGATACCGGGAATGTGTGCGGCGATGTCCAAAACCGCACGCTCGATCTCGGCACACACTCGGCCGACGAGCTGGCGAGCTTTCTCGGCGATAGCCCACCGGGCTACTCCAACGACAAGGCGACCGTCTCGGTGGCGATCGATCCGCTCAACCATTACGTGGAGCACGCGACCAAGCTCGCCGACCCGACGCGCACGAACTACCTGGTGTTCGTCACCAGCGGCAACGATAACTGCTTCGGGCAGGCGTTCGTGAGGACCTCGGACAAGACGCTCGTGTTCGAGAAGCTGGCCACGGATTTGCGTAAGCTCGACATTCGGGTCATCCCGGTCGGCTTCGATCCGGCGGCAGGCCAGCAGGATCCGGACACCGGCATGGTCAATCCCGTCACCACGCGCCCGGACGTGCTCGAAACGCTGGCCAAGTTCGGCGGATCCGGGCTCGACGAGCCGCCTAACGTCGAAGACGCCGACCAGCTCGAGGATGCGCTCGCTCAGGTGGGAAAGAAGCTGCGGAGCTGCCGCTTCGGGATCCCGGCGGCGCTCGATCCGGCGCAGGCCGTGAACTCCTTCGCGCTCAACTTCACCGTGAATGGTCAGGCCGTGGACCGCGATCGCTCGCACGAGAACGGTTGGGACTTCGTCGACGGGAACACGAGTCAGGTGGAGATCTTCGGACAGGCTTGCGAAGCGGTGCGCGAAGCCGCCGAGGTCAAGGCGGAGAAGACGTGCGGAGAGGACGTCTGCGGCAAGGCCGCGGTCAAGGTGGAGACCAAGCCGCGCGCGGTGCTGTTCGTCTTCGACGACTCGGCGTCGCGCACCGAGTGCATCGACGGAACCGACAGCTGCTTCATGTGGCAGGGCAACGATGCCCCGCGCACGCCGGCTTACTGGGAGGTGGCCCAGCACGCCGTCTACTCCGCGCTGGTGGATCCGGTCAACGACGACGTGGAGTTCGGGGTCCAGTTCCTTCCCGCAGGCCAGAAAGGCTTCTTGGGAACCGCGCTGTCTTGCGATGTCGCGGACAAGCCCGAAGTGCCGCCGGCAGCGGGGACCGACGTCGCGATCATGCGGGAAGTGATGTCCGAGTTCCCGTTTGGCTTCAGCCCGGTGGTGAAGGTGCTCGACAGCATCGCCAACAACCCCGGCCGCCTCGCGGAACCGGACGTCTCCGGAGCCGTCGTCATGATCACCGATGGCGGCGACGACTGCGAGGACTTGACCCAAGACCAGATCGTTCAGCGCCTCGGCGACTCAGCCGGCAAGCTGCTCGATGCCGGCGTCAAGACGTACGTGGTCTGGTACGGCAACCACGACACGCTGAGCCCCGAGCAGGACGCGCAGCTCCAGGCCGTCGCGGTCGCCGGCGGCACCGCGATGTCGGATCCAGCAGACATGAGCAAGCCGGCTTACATCGAGGCCACGGACGAGACGGCGCTCAACGACGCGCTGGCGAAGATCTCCGACGTCCTCGCCAGCTGCGAGGTCGAATTGGGCGACGTCTCCAACGACGCGGACAAGACCAAGGCGAACCTCTATCTCAACGGCGAGTTGATTCCTTTCGACTCGCGCATGGAGAAGGCGGACGGTTGGGGCTGGCTCGACGCGGATCGCACCAAGCTCGAGCTCTACGGAAATGCTTGCACGTCGTACAAGACGAACCGCAAGACCAGCGTGATCGTCGAGTTCGGGTGCGAATCCATCGTGCTGCTCTGAGTCGCCAGCGCTGAGCAAGCGCGCCTGCATGAGTGGGGCCGCGCGCACGACGCGTACGTCGACAAAGTAGGACCATCTGTCGGCACTGCGCCGGACAAAGGAGTGAGCTGCCACGCCGAGTTTTGCGACAGTTTGAGCGGGTGCCCGTGAGTGTGAGACACTCAAATCGTGTTTGGCATCGGCGAACCGAGCGCGCCGCGGACGCTGCAGGAGTTGGTCTCCGCTTTCGAGCGCAAAGGCGCGCCGGCGTTGGACGGACTGCGTGGGCGGCCCGTCCTCATTCAGTGCGACCGCGCGAAGGAAGGCGACGCCTGGGGCTTTGAAACACGCACGGTCGCTGCCCCATGGGACATTCGGGTAGCTCTGGCCTTGGCGCGCAACGGACGTGTGGCCGCTCCGGAGCTTCTGGCGAAGGCCGGCCCGGTCTACGCCGTCAGCAAGCGTCCAGGTGGCCCCTTTCCGGATCGTATCGGCGTGGGCCGCGCGCGCACCGCGGACATTTCCCTACGGCATTCCAGCGTCTCCAAGTACCACGCCTACTTCGCCTGGGATGAAGGCAGGCGTGGCTGGATGGTCTGGGACGCGCGCTCGCGCAACGGCACCATGGTCGGCGAGCGGCGGCTCGAGCCCGGCGAAGGCGCTCCAGTCGAGAGCGGGACGAGCGTCATATTCGGTGAGAACATGTTCCTGTTCTTTGCCGAGGCGGGCTTTCGCAAGCTGGTGGAGAGTCTCGCGCAGACAGCACCAAGTATGGTGCGCTAGGCCGCTTGCAGTCGGTCGGCGCGTCGCGCGTACCGCTGTCGAGCGGCTACTCCAGCGCCTAGCGCACTCTCGCCGACGACCGTCACCTACTTCGACGTCGCCCTCCGGTACGACGACGTCGACGCACGCGTTCAGGGCGCCGGCCAGTCTACAAGAGTCTACAGGCGTATCAGTCCGGTTACGTCGCTTACGCCCCACTTGCGAGCGAGGACGCGATCGCTGATGCTTTTCCTATCGTGCAGCCGGCGGACTCAACGTACCAACCCACCGCCATGGGTCGGTACAGCGCAATCGCATCGCTTGGTCAGGGCGGGATGGCGAACATTTACCTCGCGCTCATGGCGGGGCCTGCGCGCTTCAACAAGCTGCTCGTGCTCAAGGTACTGCGCGAAGATCTCGAAGCGAACCGGGAAGAGCTGGCGGCGATGTTCTTGGACGAGGCCCGCCTGGCCGCACGCTTGCAGCATCGAAATATCGTGCAGACTTACGAATTTGGCGAGATCCAGGGCCAGTACTACATGGCCATGGAGTACCTAGACGGGAAGCCGCTCAGGGCGCTGCAGCGTAAGCTCGCACCGTTACCCCTTGCGGAGGAGCTACGCATCCTCGCGGAGACCGCGCACGGCGTGCATTACGCCCACGAGCTCGTGGGTCTGGACGGCGAGCCGCTCGAAGTCGTCCACCGCGACGTGAGCCCTCAGAACGTGTTCGTCACCTACGACGGACAGGTGAAGCTGCTGGACTTCGGAATCGCGAAGATGGCGGGCGCGGAGCACCTCACGCAGGTCGGAGTCATCAAGGGAAAAATCGATTACATCGCGCCCGAGCAGGTGCGTGGCGAGGAGATCGATCGCCGCGCAGACGTGTTCTCGCTGGGCGCGATGCTGTGGGAGGCGATCACCGGCGAGCGCTTCGGCGGGGGCCCCAAGATCCCCGAAGTCACCAAGTTCCACAATCGTCTGACGGGCGGAGAACCCAAGCTGCGCGAGCTGAAGCCGGACGCCCCGGAGGCCCTCGCGACGATCGTCGACGCCGCGATCGCTCTCGACCCGCGCGAACGCATGCCCAGCGCCAAGGTGTTTGCAGACCGCATCGAGGCCTACCTAGCCACGCTGCCGAACCAGCCCAGCGAGCGGACGCTCACCGCTTTGCTGGCGAGCCCGTTCCAGGAGGAACGGGCAGAACTTCGAAAGATCATCGATCAGCAGTGCAAGAAGATCCTCGAGTCCACACTTACCGGGACGGGCCGGAGTGGCTTGGACTTGAGGCTGGTCAAGGTGGGCGGCGGCCCCGATCTAAGCGTGCCCGCGACCGGCTCGAGCGCGTTCGAGCCGTTGCCGGCGTCGCTCGCGCGTACCGCCCACGGCCAAGTCTCCACTCGCTGGCGTAAGCCAGCGCTCTTGGGGATTTCCGGCATCGTAGCCGCGGCGGCCGTCGTGATCGCGCTCAACGGAAAGCCACCGAGCACGCAAGCTGGCGCCGTGGCCCGCAGCGCGCCAGTCCGGCGTGAACCGGCACAGGCTCTGCCGAAAACGGAGCCTTCGGCGCCCGCCCCCGTCGCGCCCACGAGCTTGGCGGGACGTAGCATCAAGCTCGGAGTCGACGTGTCTCCTCGGGAAGCGCAGGTGCTGCTCGACAACGTGCCGCTCCCCAGTCTGCCTTTCTCTGGCAGCTTCGAGACCAGTAAGGCGTTACACCGCCTCGAAGTCAGCGCGGAGGGTTATCAGACCGCTCGACAGTTCGTCACTTTCGATCGCGACCAGGAGATCAAGGTCGAGCTGCACCCGCTCGCGACGCGAGCGCACACGCGCGCGAAGCGCGCCGCACCTGGGAGCAAAGATGGACCACTTCCAGCGCCTGCTGAAGCTGCTCCGTCGCAACCGCCAAACGCGCGCACGGAGGAGCCCGCGCCCGGCGCGCCACTGAGAACCAGCCCGCGCAGTCGCGGGTTCGATATGCAAGATCCATACGCTGAGTAGAGGGCGACGCTTCATGACAAGGCTACAGTCAGCACTCGTCTTGTGCTGCGCGCTGGCGTGCACGGCGCGCGCTCAGATTGTGATCGCGCAAAGCACGCCCACCGACAAACCGTCTGATACTTCGAAAGAGGAGGCGAGCGCGCACTTCAAGCGAGGCGCCGAGCTGTTCCAGGACGGCCTGTACGGGGCGGCCCTCGTGGAGCTGAGGCGCGCGTACGAAATCGCGCCCAACTATCGCGTGCTCTACAACATCGGGCAGACGCACGTCGCCCTCGGCGAGTTCGTCGAAGCGATCCACGCGTACGAGGGATATCTGGCCGAGGGGGGCGCGAGCCTGTCCGCTGCGCGTCGCGCGGAGGTGGAGGCGGAGCTCGGACCGCTGCGACACAACACCGCGGCGCTGACGATTCGGGTCAATCGCGCGGGCGCGGCGGTTTCGCTCGACGACAAGAACATCGGCACGGCGCCGCTCGCGCAAGACGTGCCGGTGAACGTCGGCCACCATCAAGTCTCGGCGCGCGCGGACGACGGCTCGGCGACCAGCTCGGACGTGGACGTCGCGGGGGGAGACCATAAGGAAGTCGTCCTGGAGCTGGTCGCGCCTCGCGTCGCCCTAGCGCCCGTGGCGGAAGGCGCTCCCGCGCCGCAGACGTCCAAGTTCACGCAGCCACAAAAGTGGGCGATCGGCGTGCTCTCTTCCGCCGGTGCGTTGGCCCTTACCGGCGCCGGCCTTGCGCTGGCGGCCAAGTTCGCGCACGACGACTACCAGGATAAGCTCGACACCCGGCCGGGAAATCCAAATGCCATCGACGGCGCGCGCGACCGCTTGTGGCGGACTTCGTTGAGCGCGGACGTGATGTTCGGAGCAGCGTTGCTGAGCGGCGCGGGCGGCCTCGTGCTCTTGTTCTTGAAGGACCGCCATCGCCAAGAAAAGCGAGACGAAAAGGGCGTCGACGTGCGCGTGGGCCTCGGGCCGCGCACCTTCGTGGCGGAAGGGCGATTCTGACATGACTGGGGGGCGCAAGATCCGGAAGCGGACGTTCGGACGCGCGTTTCAGAACTGCAAGAGCGTCGCGCGTGGCAGTCTGCTGGCGATCGCCCTGGCATCGGGCGCGGGCTGCACGATCATCTACGGCAGCGAGTTCAACAAAAAGCAATGCAAGAGCCAGACAGACTGCGACTCCGCCGCTCTGGCGCTGGGTCAGCCGCTGGTGTGTCTGCAAGAGACCTGTCAGACCCCGGCTTGCACGCAGAGCTCGGAGTGTCCCGCCAACTCATCCTGCAATGGGACCGTGTGCGTTGCGGGCAGCGCCGACGCGGGCAGCGCCGACGCGGCCACCAACGGCGTCGCCTGCACGGAGGACGGCGACTGCGGGAGCGCCGAGCAGCGCTGTGGCTACGATGGCTATTGCTATGCGAAATGGGGCTGCCTCTCCGAGGAGGCGAAGTGGCCGCCCACCCCGTTCAACGTCACCTACACGACCACGCTGCGCAGCGCGGAAGACCCCGGCAATCCTGCGGCGGTTCACGACGAGCGAGTCGAGCTTTGCATCGTCACGGACCCGAACTGCGCAAATGCGGTCGTGAAGTCTGAGCAGGTGACCATCGGTGCGGACGCGACCGTGACGGTGCCTCTGGTCAACGGATCGTCCTCGAACTACTTCGTCGGCTTCGCGCGCTTCACGTCGCCGCCGCCTGCGGACGGGGGGAGCGCAGTGCAGGAGTTGCCGGCGTATCGGCTCTTCACGGCGGACACCCCGCTGGCCGCCAACATCATCGATCCGATTACGATCAACCTGGTCGCGGCGCAGACTCTCGCCCTGCAGTCCGCGGTGACCGGTATTGCTGTGGACACCACGCAAGCCATCCTCGAGTTCTTCGTCGCCGACTGCGGTGGCCGCCCGGCGCCCGGCATGTCGGTGAGCGCCAACAATGTTCCGAACACAGTCTTCTTGCCGCTCACGAACAGCGGGCCCGTATTGGGCAGCAATCAGACGACCACAGACGGCACCGCGACCTTGCTCGGCGTCCCCGGAGACAAGCTGCAGACGTTCACGATCCGCGACGAAGGGTTGCAGCGCGTCATCTCGAGCACGCTTACCTTCAGCACCCACTCCGGTGCGAACGACTATTTCGTATACTATCCGCGCAACAGCGCCCTGCAAAAGTGGCTCGCCGAGGCGAAGCGCTTGGGCATGGGCACGCAATAGCGCCGGTTACGGCAGATCCTTCTCGCCGAACTCGAAATCGCCGCTCTGATCGCAGAGCCCGCAATCGCCGCCGAGGAGGCCCACGAACATCCCGCGCGCTTCGAGATCTCCGTTCAACACGTATTTCCACCAGGCTACAGCGGGGTCGACCACGCGCTCGGGCTGCTCCATGAGCAGCAGGTGTCCCGTCACCCAGCCGCCCGTGTCCAGGACGTCGTGATAGTAAAGCCAGGCGCCGGGTTGCGATGCGGAGGCGAGGCCCGATGCCATGTCCTCCGTCGTGTAGCCCGTGACGTCTTTGTCGCCGGAAACGGCCAAGAACGGCTTCACGGCCGAGGTCCCGGCGTTCCACAGGATCACCGCCTTGATGCGCGGATCGCTCGCGGCGGCGGCCGTCGCGGCCGAACCCTGCGAGTGACCCATCGCGCCGACGCGGTCGAGGTCGAGCTTGCCGTAGTAGACGCTGGACGGATCTTCGTTGGCTGCCTTCGCGAAGTCCAGGGCGTGCAGCATTTCGTCGTTGCCCGAACCGACCCAGCGCGAGTTGGCCGCGAACACGACGAAGCCGTGCGAAGCCACGGTCGCCAGCAGCGACGCGTATCCGCCCGCTTGTCCGCACGTGCCGTTACCCCAAGTGATCACCGGATAGGTCTCGCCATCTCTCATGCAAGCGGGGCGAAAGACCGTGTAGAGGCTCAGGTCCTGACCTCGGAGATCGAGGACGTCGTCCGTGACGCTGTCTGGCTCGCCGAACGAGGCAGCTGCGAGATCGCAGATGGCTTCTAACGGATTCACGGGATTCGCGAAGTCCGCGCCTTCGTTCCACTCGACGTACGCCCCGTAAGGACCTTGTGGGAGCTCGATGTTGCCCCAGGTCTCTCCGTTCGAGAGAGGAACGCTCGGAGTCATGATGCTGGAGCACGCGGTCTCCATCTCGTCGTACCTGCAGCGCGCCTTGAGCGACGCGACACATGCGTCATCGCTGCCGAAGATGTCTGCGCCCCAATCGGGCGGTACGGCTTCGTCGGCGCTCGCCTGTCTCGCTTCGTAGTTCGCGGCGCGATCGTCGGTGGGCTCGTCGCTCGCGCTGCACGCAGCGAGGAGCCATGCCAGCACGGCGATCTTCGTGTTGCTCTTCATGCCTCTCTCCAAACACGCGGAGCTGTCGCTCATCCAGAGCCCATTCGTAAACCAGGTGAAACGTCGAGGAAGAACTTTCGACCGCGCCGCGTGCGCAAAACGCGAGGGGCCTGTGGAGCGGGCGCGCCGCGTGGTTCGTGCCAGCGATGACTCTGGCGTCGAAGGAGAAGGCTCTCGAGGCCGCGGCTACGAGCTGCGCCGCGCCTTACGCTACACTGCGCGCACCCGCCATGGACTCCGCACGCCCCCATCCTCCGAGCGATCAGCGCATCGCGGAAGCGCGCGCTGCGGGGCGCGTGCCCAAGGCGCCGCTCACGGGTCTTACGGCCGCGATCGGGGGCCTGTTCGGCGCCGCGGCGCTGCTCGGGCCGCGCATCGCCCGGAGCGCCCGCGACCTGTTCGAAGCGCCACTCGCGCTGAGCGCGGCCGGCGAACGTTCGGCGGCGCTCGCGCGCGCAGCCGCTAGCGCGCGCGAGCTCTTCGCGCTGCTCGCCCTGGCCGCCGTCTCGATCTTCATCAGCGTCGCGCTCGGCATCGTCCTCGTGCAGGGGCTCGCGTTCGCGCCGCTCGCGCGCCCGCGGGCGCGCGCCTTGGCCCCGCTTCGCGTCGATCGCACGGCGGGTGCGCTGTTCGCGCTCGGGGTTGCCGTCTGGCTCGAGCGCGCCGGCTGGGCAGACTTCGCGCGCGCCTGGGCCGAACGCCTGGCGTTTTTGGCCGTCGCGTGTCTCGTCATCGACGCGAGCTTCGCGCGCGCGCGCTTCTTCGCTTCGTTGTGGTTGACGCGCCGCGAGTACCTCGACGAGCAGCGCGAAGCGTTCGGCGCGCCTGAAATCCGCGCGGCCCGAGCCCGCGCGCGCAGCGCGCCCGCGGAGTCGCCGTGAACGCGCGCTTCGCCGACGTCGCCTTGCCCGTGCCGCTGCGGCGGATCTTCACCTACCGCGTGCCGGAGGCGCTGCTGCTCGAGCCAGGCGCGCGCGTGGCGGTGCCGTTTTCCGGGCAAAAGCTCGCGGGCTTCGTGTTGCGCACGCACGACGACGAGCCGGTCGGGCTCAAGCGCGTGCTGAGCGTGGCGGGCCGCTTCGAGCCGGAGCCGGTCTTTCCGGAGGAGCTCCTGCGCTTTCTGCTGCGCGCGGCCGATTACTACCTCGCCCCGCTCGGCGATGTGTTCAAGGCCGCAGCACCGGCCCTCCCGAAAGACGGCATCGCGGCGCTGCGCGAGAGCGGCTTCGTGGCCCGCGCGAGCGAGCTCAAAGGCCGCCACATCGCCATCCGCAAGACGCTGCGCGTGCGGCGCGTGCCGGACGTGGCCCTCCCTGCGCGCTGTGGGGCGCGCCAGCGCGCGCTGCTCGCGTTGCTCGATGCGCGCGGTGAGGTGTTGCTCAGCGAGCTCACGCAGCACGTGCCCGAGGCGCGCGCGATCGCCCAAAAACTCGCCGCGCGCGGGCTCGTCGCGCTCGAAGAGGCGCAGGTGCCGAGCGATCCCTTCTACGCAGCGGCACTGCCGCGCGAGGCGCCGTTCACGCCCAATACCGAGCAACGCACCGCCATCGACGCGCTCGCCGGGGCGCTGAGCTCCGCGCAGCCGGGCGCCTTCCTGCTCCACGGCGTCACCGGCTCGGGCAAGACGGAAGTCTATCTGCAAGTGGTGGCGCGCGCGCTCGAAGCCGGGCAGGGCGCGCTCGTCCTGGTGCCGGAGATCGCGCTGACGCCGCAGCTCGTGGCGCGCTTCCGCGCGCGCTTCGGCGAGGGCATCGCCGTGCTCCACAGCGGCCTGAGCGAGCGCGAGCGCTATCGCGCTTGGCTCGGCCTGCGGCGCGGCGAGCTGCGGCTTGCGGTCGGCGCGCGCTCCGCCCTGTTCGCGCCGGTTCCCCAGCTCGGCGTGGTGATCGTCGACGAGGAGCACGATCCTTCGTTCAAGCAAGAGGAGGGCTTTCGTTATCACGGCCGCGACATGGCGCTCCTGCGCGCCCACCTCGCGGGCGCGCTCTGCGTGCTCGGCAGCGCGACCCCCTCCGTGGAGAGCTACTTCCTCGCCGAGCGCGGCCGTATCGGCAAGCTCGAGCTGCGCGAGCGCGCGCAGCGGCAGCTCCTTCCGGAGGTGGAGGTCGTCGATCTGGCGCGTTATCCGGGTCCGGGCCCGAGCGGCCATCCTTTGCTCACGGGCCCGCTGCACCGCGCCCTCGAAGGCTGCCTCGCCGCGCGCGATCAAGCCATCTTGTTCCTGAATCGGCGAGGCTTCGCGCCCACGCTCTCCTGCGCCGCCTGCGCTCACGTCGTGAGCTGTCCCGCTTGCAGCGTGAGCCTCACTGAACACCGCCGCGCCGGCCTCATGCGCTGCCATTACTGCGACTTCGCGGCGCGCGTCAGCGAGGCCTGCCCGAGCTGCGGCGCGCTCGCGCTCCAGCGCGTCGGCATCGGCACGGAGCGGGTCGAGGACGCCCTGACAGCGAGCTTCCCCGGGGCGCGCATCGGCCGCCTCGACCGCGACACGGCCGCAGGTCGTGGGGTCGAGGAGGTGCTCGAGCGCATGCGCGCGCGCGAGCTCGACGTGCTCGTCGGGACGCAGATGGTCACCAAGGGTCACGACCTGCCCGGCGTCACGCTGGTAGGCGTGTTGCTCGCGGACCAGAGCCTCGCCTTTCCCGACTTCCGCGCCGCGGAACGCACCTTTCAGCTGCTCGCGCAGGTGGCCGGGCGCGCCGGACGGGGCGCGCGCCCCGGTCGGGTCGTGCTCCAGACCTATCAGCCGCACCACTACGCCGTGCGCTATGCGCTCCACCACGACTACTTGGGCTTCTACCGCCAGGAGATCGCCGCCCGCCGCGAGCTCGCCTACGCGCCGCTCGTGCGGCTCGCGGCGGTGCGCGCGGACGCCGGCGACGAGGGGGTCGCGCGCGCCACCATCCGTGAGCTCGCCGACGTCGCCGCGGCCACGCGGGAGGTGCGCGCTGGCGAGGTGGCCGTGCTCGGCCCGGCGCCCGCCCCGATCGCGCGCATTCGCGGCCGCTATCGCATGCGTTTTCTGCTGCGCGCACGCGCCCGCGAGCACCTGCGCGCCGTCGCCGCGCGGGTGCTCGAGCGCATCGATCAGGGCGTGTCGCCGGGCCGCGCGCACGTCGATGTCGACCCCGTCTCCATGCTGTGAGCGAGCGCCAAATTGCCCGGTTTTCTCGGGGTTTCCGCGGGGAGGGCCGCTTGCGGCGCAGCGCTGCCGGTGTTACGTATGAAGCTAGCCATGGCCATCCGTAAGATCCTCCACTACCCCGACAAGCGGCTGCGCATCCGAGGTGCGCCGGTCACCGACTTCGGCGCCGACCTGCAGCAGCTGATCGACGACATGGCGGAGACGATGTACGCGGCGCCCGGCGTCGGCCTCGCCGCGACGCAGATCGGCGAGGCCAAGCAGCTGTTCATCATCGACGTGTCGAGCGGCGAGGGCCCGAGCGATCTGCGCGTGTTCATCAACCCTACGTTCGTAGCGAACGAGGGCAAGATCGAGTGGGAGGAGGGCTGCCTCTCGTTCCCCGGCATCCACACCGACGTGACGCGCTCCGAACGCGTGAAGATGCGCGCCCAGGATCGCCACGGCGAGTGGTTCGAGGTCGATGCCGACGGCCTGATGGCGATCGCGCTCCAGCACGAGTTCGACCACCTGCAGGGCAAGCTCATGATCGACCATCTCAGCCCGCTGAAGCGCCGCATCGTGCATCGCCAGATGCAAAAGCGGGCGAGCCAGAGCAGCGCGGCCGAATAGGCTCGCGAGCCGTTCGCACGCAGCTTCGTGTTCGTGCACGCCTGCAGCACGCGTGTCGCGGGCTGGCGCGCAGCCGGCGTTCGCGCACTTGGTCGCGAGCTGACACCGGCGTTTACGCGCGCCGCGCGCTGGCGTTCACACGCGTGTCGCGAGCTCGCTCAGGGCGTCAAGAGGGGGAACGGAGACCCGCCGTCGTCGTCCGGCGTCGGGAAGCCAGAAAATGGGTCTCCGAGCCCGGGGAAGCCCGGCAGCGTGAGCCCGCCGTCTCCGAATGGATCACCGAAACCAGGCAAGCCCGGGAAGCCTGGGAGGCCGAGGCCGGCGTCGTTGTCGAACGGGTTCGGGAAGCCCGGCAGGCCCGGGAAGTCTGACGTACCGGCGTCTACGCCGGAGCTCGCATCCGACGTGCGCCCCGCGTCGTGGGCGCTTCCGCCGTCATTCGCGCCGCTGTCCGTCTTGGTACCTGCGTCGCTCGCAGTGCCTGCGTCGCGCACCACGCCAGCGTCCAGGCGCACGCCCGCGTCGGCGCGGGCCGCGCCTGCGTCGTGCGCGCCCGCATCTTTGGATTCGCCGTCTTCAGAGCTCGATGAGTCGTCATCGTCATCATCCGCGCTCGAATCATCACCCTGCGCCGACGAAGTGTCTTTCGTGTTGTCGCCGTTCGTATTCGATCCGTCATCGCCGCCGCAGCTCATTCCGAACGCCAGCGAGACGGCGAGAATTGCAAGCAAGTCATGTCTCATTTGCCGTGCCCTTTCTTCCGGCGCGGTCCCACGGAGAGCGGATGCCGAGCCGATGCTCTCGAGCCTGCTCTTGGATCTGTGGATGGAGCCGGCCGGCGCTACGACGTAGATGAGGCATGCACGCGAAAATCAGGCCCAATCTCGCGGTACTTTTGCCAGCGCAGGAGCAGACTTGCGCCGCGAGCTAGATTTGCGCGGTAAGAAGTAAGTTGTAGCGAGCAGTGTTTCCAGGGAGGAGTAAGTTGAAAGCAACGTTCGCAGGGGAGAAGTAAGTTGAAGCAAACACCCGTTGCGCGCGCCGCGTTCCTCGGCACGCCTGAGTTTGCGGTGCCCGCGCTCGCCGCGTTGCTCGAGATCGCCGAGGTGCCGCTCGTGATCACGCAGCCGGACAAACCTGCGGGGCGCGGCCTCGCGCTCGCGCCGCCGCCCGTCAAAGCGTTCGCTCAAACGCGCGGCATCCGCGTGTTCCAGCCGGCCAAGGCGCGCGACGGCAGCTTGCGCGAAGCGCTCGCCGAGCTCGCGCTCGATTTTGCGCTGGTGGTCGCGTACGGCAAGATCCTGCCGCCGGACGTGCTCGCGGCGCCGCGGCTCGGCTGCTTGAACGTGCACGCTTCGCTCCTGCCGCGCTGGCGCGGCGCTGCGCCGATCCAATGGGCGATCGTCAGCGGCGATCGCGAGACCGGTGTGTGTCTCATGCAGATGGACGCAGGGCTCGACACCGGGCCCGTGCTGGCGAAGCGCACGACCGGCATCACCGAAGACGAGACGAGCGCCGAGCTTTCGCTGCGGCTCTCTGCGCTCTCAGGCGAGCTCGTGCGCGCGGAGCTGCCGCGCTTCATGCGCGGGGAGCTCACGCCCGTGCCGCAGCCCGACGCGGGCGTCACGCACGCGCGCCTGATCGACAAACAGGATGGCGCCCTCGATTTCGCGGCGCCGG
>CAZYWR010000286.1:0-1910 GCA_964651185.1 uncultured Polyangiales bacterium | reverse complement strand
CGGTCGCGCGCGACCGCGGCCTGACGCTCGACCCGCACGACGCCGCGATTACCCAGGCGAGCTACGGACCGAGCAGCGACCTGCAAGGCGAGTTCACGCGCCTGGCCGAGCGCGCGTTCGAGTCGGGCCGCGGCTTCGAAGCGGTGCTCGGGCGCGACCCGGCGGGCCTGCGCATGTACGTGAAGGGCGCGCCGGAGCAGCTCCTGGCGCGCGCGAAAGAGGCCTTCTTCGCCGGCGAGCGCCAGCCCAAGCAGCGCGTCGAGCGGGCGCTGCTCGGTGAGCTCGAGCGCCTCGGCGCGCGCGGGCTGCGCGTGCTGGCGGTGGCCGAGCGCGAGCTCGACGAGGCGGAGCTCGAGCGCGCAGCGCCGCAGGAGTTGTTGAGCGAGCCTTCGGGGCTGTGCTTTCGCGGGCTCCTCGTGTTCCGCGATCCGGTGCGCGACAGCGCGCGCGCCGCGATCGCGTCGCTCCAGCGCGCAGGCGTGCGCACGGTGATGATCACCGGCGATCACCCGAGCACCGCGCACGCGATCGCCCACGAGGTCGAGCTGCCGGGCGCGGGCAGCATGCTGCACGGCGCGCAGATCGCGCAGATGGACGAGCCCGAGCTCGAGCGCGCGGTCGAGCGCCACGCGGTGTTCGCGCGCGTGACGCCGGCGCAGAAGGTGCGCGTGGTGCGCGCGCTACAGCGCGCCGGGCACGTGGTCGGGATGGTCGGCGACGGCGCCAACGACGCGCCGGCGATGCGCATCGCCGATTCCGCCATCGCGGTCGGTCAGAGCTCGACGGAGGCCGCGCGCATCGCCGCCGACATCGTGCTCACCGAGCCGCGCATCGATTCATTGCTCGAGATCGTGGTCGAGGGCCGCGCGATGTGGACGGCCGTGCGCGACGCGGTCTCGATCTTGGTCGGCGGCAATCTGGGCGAGATCGGCTACAGCGTCGGGGTCGGGCTCTTGACGGGGCGGCCGCCGCTGCACCCGCGCCAGCTGCTGTTGGTCAACTTCCTCACCGACGTGGCGCCCTCGATGGCGATCGCGTTGCGTCCGCCGAGCGTGAAGGACCTGCGCGAGCTGAGCCAGGCTACGCCGGAGCGCGCGCTCGGCGCGCCGCTCGACCGCGAAATCATGGCGCGCGCGTTGACGACGGCGCTGGGCGCGGGCGGTGCCTGGACGTGGGCGCGCGTCACCGGCGGCGCGGTGCGCGCGCGCACGGTCGGGCTCGTGGGCCTCGTCGGCGCGCAGCTCGGGCAGACGCTGCTCAAGGGCGGCGAGAGCCCGGCCGTGGTCTGGACTAGCGTGGGCTCGCTCGCGCTGCTCTCGCTGATCGTGCAGACCCCCGGCATGAGCCAGCTGTTCGGTTGCACGCCGCTCGGTCCGCTGGGCTGGGCGACGGGCTTGTGCGCTTCGGCTTCGGCTACCTTGGCCGCGCCGCTCGTCGATCGCGGGGTCGGTCGCGTCGCGGAGCTGATCGAGGCCTTGCGCAGCGCGCGCGCGCCGCATGTGCAGACTACGGATTTCCACGTGCAGGTGGGGCGGCCGCAGGTCGCGGTGCTCCAGGACGT
Organism: uncultured Polyangiales bacterium; assembly: GCA_964651185.1. Classification (GTDB taxonomy): domain Bacteria; phylum Myxococcota_A; class Polyangia; order Polyangiales; family DASUME01; genus DASUME01. The sequence continues at coordinate 349 of CAZYWR010000286.1, read as the reverse complement.
GACCCGCCGCATGTTGCGCAACTGAGGGCGCGCGTCAGGCTGGCGCTGATGTCGCTCGCGTTCGGCCTCCACAAGCTCCCGACCCAAGAGCTCACGCGCCTCTTGCGCGCCCTTCACCGCGGGAGCTTGCCCTCGCCGCTCACGCGCGCGTCGCTGATCGCGGCTGCGTTCGGCGACGTCGAGGCGCATCTCGACGCGCTGATCGGCCGCGATCTCGCTGCGGCCAAGGCGCTCATCACAGCCGTCCTGGCGGAGCGCGGCAGCGAGCCGCGAGCCGTCGCCTCGCTCGTGTACACCGGCCCGGAGGCGCCCGGGACGCGCTCTCGCGATTCCTGCGAGCAGGTGCGCG
>CAZYWR010000285.1:0-2105 GCA_964651185.1 uncultured Polyangiales bacterium | reverse complement strand
CGGAGACGCCGCACGGCGGAGAAGGCGCACGGCGGAGAAGGCGCACGGCGGAGGCGGCGCGCAGCGGCGAGCGGCGCTGCGACCGAGCTGGGGGGCGTGACGCAGTACCCGGCGATGGTGAGCGGAGAAGGCGCGCAGCGGCGCTGCGGCCGAGCTGAGCGCCTCAAGTTAGCGCGTCACGCGCGGGTAAAGACGGTTCACGGTCTCCCCGCTGCGCGTATTCGTGTAGGCTACGCGCTCTACCGAGCTGGCGTGGCGACCCCGCAGGAAATCGAGCAGGAGAACACGTTCGATGAGGTCCCGTGCGGTGGTCAGCGGGATGTCGTCGATCGTCTTGGAGTAACGCACGTGCAAGGTCCGCTCTTGCGGGTCGATCGCCTCCACGACGATCGCCTCGGCCCTGTCGGCGCGCCGCTCGATCGTGTACCAGGTGCGAGCACCTTCCGTGTGCGAGTACGCGGCGAATTGCTCGGGCGCAAAGCGGGGAGCGCGGGCGAGCTCGTCCGCGCTCGGCGCATCGTGCAGCACCGCCAGCGCGTGTCCCCGCCGCGCCGCCTCTTCTGCGCCATCGCGAAAAGCCCAGTACAGACGGAGCACGGACTCGCCCTCCCGCTCGAATCCATCGATGGCGTTCTCGGGAACCTTACCGAGCAGGAAGGCGAGATCGCGTGACGCCTTGGGCGTGAAGTAGCCGAAGTCCGGACAGTCTCCATCGTTCCCGAGCACGTTCGCAGGGGAGTTGTTGAAGGCGAAGATCGGCAAAAACTTCTTGTTGCCGATCTGGGCATCGATCGTCTGCAGACCCACGGCGAAGCCGCGCAGAGTGAGCTCGAGCTGATGCCACCGGGCGCCGAACTGGCGCACCGCCGCGACGAGCCGGTCGTAGCGCTCCTGGTCCGTTCCTGAGGGGGCCGTCGGGAGCTTATGCTCGTCGACGACGTAGAGCTCGAACGACGAGGACATGTCTTACTCCTCATCCAAAAGCTGGATGGGGATATAGGCCGAATCGCTCACCGGACGCATGCCAGCTTCTCGAGCCGCTCGGCAAAGCCCTAAGCCCACCAAGCTCATCTGACCTTCATTCTGGGTGCGCCAATCGCCGCGCGTGGCCTCTCGCTGCGTGAAGCTGGCGACCTCCTCGAGGCCGCGCTGAAAGCCGGCATGATCGCGATCCTCGACAGCGAGCAGGCACAGCGCGATCCCGTGGGTCCACTGCTTGTCCCAGCGTCCGGCCTGATCGCTAGAGCAGCGCTCGAGCTCGCTGATCAGGGCGGCGCGGTCGCTCGTCCCCTCGCGCAGCCGCGCCTGCCAGATTTGGCCCACGCGCCACCCTGGTGCGTCCGTCGAAGGTGTGCCCAGGATCAGATCGCTCCGAAAGTCTGCGACGACCTTTCGCTGCTCGAGCCCACCGAACCCGACGACAAGTCCCATGTCGTTCAGGAACAACGGCCAGGTGATGGACCGCTCCTCGAGCGCCTCGATCTTGAGGTAGGTCTCCGCCTTCCACCGCGCGGCCTCGATGAGCGCCTGACGCACCTCCGTGTCCGGATGCTCCAACTGATACTTACACCCGGCAAGCGTTCGCCACATGTCTGCTACGACTCCGGCATGCGAACGTTGTTTGCGAGCGTCCGCGCCGTGATAGTCCATCTTGCTTCTCTTCTCGAGAGACGCCGGGATCGACGCGAGCTCGTAGGCGGCGTCTTCGTCGCTAATCTTGCACAGGCGGCGCGTCATAATCCTCAGTTGTAACATGGGGTTGTGGTGCCGTCGACCGGCAGTAAGTTGGAGCCGCCCTGTCCATCGCTCTGCACGGCCCTACCGGTCACGGGCGGATCTCCATCTCTCAGCGCAGTCTGGAGATCTCGTCCTAGCGCGCGCGTGTCTGGGTCTTTCGAGCGCGCCATGTCTTTGATCGAACGCTCGACCCATTCTTGCGACATCTGATTGCCCTTCGTCTCTGTCGGCTTCAAGCCCTGCCCCGGCCCCTTCGCCTCGCCGATGATGTATTCGCTCACGTTGCCGTCTGAATCGCGCTTGACCCAGACTTGGTCGATACCCTGCCCAGGCTCGAAGCCTTTCACCATCTCGGCGCCGGGCTCGTT